>JAICQM010000067.1 GCA_025937875.1 Chloroflexota bacterium | reverse complement strand
CGCTCAGAGAGCGCCTCGGTGACCCACTGCAGGACGTCGGCGGGGTCGTAGTACTCGGCTACGCTGCGCGCGTCGATGACCGACATCCCAGGCCGCGTGGCCTCGACGGCGGCCACTGAGCCGGGAGCCATGTCGGACAGGTCGAGGCTGGTCTCGAAGCGCCCGTCCGGGCGCAGGACCAGCACGTCCTCCGGATCCTCGATCAGCGTCAGCTCGCCGGTGCGGGCCAGCACCTCCTCGGCGTTGGCCACGAACTCGCGCAGCAGCTGGCGCTGCTGGGTGCCGATCTGGCCGCGGTACGCGTCGGCCAGCTGCCACAGCCGCTGGGCGGCGATCGTCTCCTGCTGGGTCGGCGGCAGAGTGGCCTGCCAGTCGCCGGCCGGGTCCTCGGCGACGCCCTCCTCCTCCTCCAGCGCCTCGGCATCGGCCAGCGCGTCGGCGGGCAGCAGGTGCTCGGTCGGATTGGCGGCGGCCTCGATGAGCCAGGCGTAGATGTCGGCCGGGTTGTAGAGCTCGACCACCTCGCTGACGGCCTCGACCAGCTGCTCCTCGTCGTACCACTCGTTGTCTGCGGGATCCTGGTACGTGAGACGCGTCGTCCACGTCTGGTCGACGGGGTGGTAGAGGAGGTAATCGGTCTCGTCGTCCACGAGCTTGATGGGACCGATCTCCTCCAGCCGCTCGCGGTTGCTGTCCAGGAAGCGGCGCAGCTGCTCGGTCGACTCGTAGAGGAAGTCGCGCCGCTCGAGCTCCGCGTCGGCGGCCAGCTGGCGCAGCGCGCCCAGGCGGGTCGAGGTCATGGGGAGGTCCTCACGGCTTGTAGACCAGATCGGGTCCCATCCGCTCCCGCAGGAAGATGGTGTGCTTGCTGTCGAAGATCGATTCGGCGACGCGGTGCCCGAGCCCGCGCGTCGATGGATCGGCGTAGAGCTGGTCGAGGACCGCGTAGTTGGGCAGGTCGAGGATGATGACGTTGTTCCAGGTCGAGCCCTCGGTCACGTTGAACCAGCCGACGAAATGGATGCCATAGCGCTCGGCGTACTGGCGCGCCTGGCGCGGGAAGATGTGGCGCATGCCGCGCTTGAAGATCGCGTCGCGTCCCTTGCGGACGTTGAAGAACGTCACCATCAGCGGCATACAGCGGCTCCCCGCGCCACGTTGGTCCTGCGTTCGTCAGTCATCGGTCTGCTCCGGTGCTTCGGCCTGGTCGGTGGTCACCACCCGCGTCGCCGGCCGCGCGACGCCCACCTGCCGGCCGCGGCTCGCTCCGCGGCGTCGATCGGCGAAGAACACCCGCAGCAGGAAGACGCTGGTCATGCTCACGAAGAAGAGCAGCACCATGTCCACGAACAGCAGCAGGGCCAGTACCCAGACCGGCCAGTTCCAGTTGAAGAGGGCGACCGGGATCAGCAGCAGGATGACCGCGAACAGGATGGCCTGGACGGTGAAGCACCCCAGGCCCGGCCCCTCGTTCGGATCCAGGTCCTCGTTGTAAGAGATCGACATGCATCACGTGGCAGGGGTGGTAATGGCCGCTGCATGGTCCCATATCGCGTCACCCGCCGCCGGAGCGTCGTGGTCCGGCCGGCCTGCTGTCCGGAGCTCCGGGTGCTGTCAGCAGCTGCTCGTGGAGCACGAACCTTTCCGACACATCGCTCGTGGAGCACGAGTCATGACGACACATCGCTCGTGGAGCACGAGTGGGTGCTGACACGGCGCCAGGGAGCACCCGAGGGCCACCCGCCCCCAACTCCGTGGCGCTCTTCGCCACCCCGCGCATCAAGCGCGGGGAGCGAGGATCCCGTCGTTCCATGTCACGCGCCCGTCAGCGATGGTGAGGCGCACGACGCCGGGCAGCGTCCGCCCCAGGAGCGGCGTGTTCGAGCTCCGGGACGCGAGCGTCTCGGGCATCACGGTCCACGTCGCGACTGGATCGAAGGCGACGAGATCGGCGCGCGAGCCGACGGCCAGCGAGCGCTGCTCGCCGATGATCGCGGCGGGTCGGACCGAGAGCGCGGCCAACAGCACAGGGAGCGGCACCCGTCCCGCCGCGACGGCGGCCAGGCCAATCGAGAGCGCGGTCTCGAGGCCGATCAGGCCGGGCGCGGCGGCGTCGAAGGGCACGAGCGTGCGCTCCGGGGGATGCGGGGCGTGATCGGTCGCGATGGCGTCAATGGTCCCGTCGGCGAGGCCGGCCAGGAGCGCCAGCGCATCGTCCCGGGCGGGGAGTGGCGGGTTGACGCGGCAGCGGCCGTCGTACGCCAGCGCTCCGTCGACGTCCCCCGGCTCCTCCCAGCTCCATGCCCGATCCCCGGAGACCCAGGCATCGGTCAGGGCCAGGTGATGCGGGGTCACGTCGCAGGTGACCCGCACGCCACGGCGGCGAGCGGCGCGCACGGCGTCCAGCGCTGCGCCGGTGGAGAGGTGGGTGAGATGCAGCCGTGCGCCGGTCGCCTCCGCCGCCGCGAGGTCGCGCTCGACACAGGCCAGCTCGGCGGCGGGTGGCCAGCCCGTCAGGCCAAGGCGCAGGGCCGTGGGGCCGGCGCGCATGAGCGCCCCGGCGGCCAGCGCAGGATCCTCCGCGTGCTCGAAGAGCGGCCGATCCGATGCCATGGCGGCGCCGAGCGCGGCCTCGAGGAGCGCATCGGGCACCGCCGCCCCGTCGTCGGAGAAGGCAACCGCCCCCGCGCCCGCCAGGGCGGCCACGTCGGTGAGCGCCTCGCCCGCGCGGCCGCGGGTCACCGCGCCGATGAACCGCACCCGCGCCGCGGCGCCCGCCGCGCGCGAGGCCAGGTCGGCCAGCAGGTCGGGGTCGTCGAGCGGCGGCGACGTGTTGGGCATGGCGCACACCGTGGTGAAGCCACCGCGCACCGCGGCGCGTGCCCCGCTGGCGATCGTCTCCGCTCCCTCGCCACCCGGCTCGCGGAGGTGGGTGTGGAGGTCACAGAAGCCGGGTGCCACCACCAGGCCGGCGGCATCGACCCGCGGCGCATCATCGGAGAGCTGCGCGGGATCGACGAGCCGGCCCTCCAGGATCGCCACGTCGCGCACCGCGTCCTCGCCGCTCGACGGATCGACGACGCGGGCGCCGGCCAGCAGGAACGTCACGCGACCGCGCCGCACACGGTGGCCAGCACCGCCATGCGAACCGGGACGCCATTCTCGACCTGGCGCCCAATGAGGCTCCGCGGCCCGTTGGCCGCCTCGGCGGAGAGCTCCACGCCCTCGTTGGTCGGCCCCGGGTGCAGCAGCGGTGCGCCGGGACGAGCGCGCTCCAGCCGCTCGGGGGTAATGCCCCATGCCCGGGCATAGTCGGCAACGGAGCTGATCCCGCTCCCCGCGTCGCGCTCGAGCTGGACGCGCAGCGTCATCACCGCGTCGGCACCGTCGAGCGCGCCGTCCAGCGTGGTCGCCACCTCGACCCCGGGCCAGGCGTCGAAGCCGGCCACGAAGGCCGGCGGCCCGGCGACCCGCAGCCGCGCACCCAACGTCCCGAGCAGGTGCAGGTTCGATCGCGCCACCCGGGAATGGGCCACGTCGCCGACGATGACCACCCGCGCACCGTCCAGCGTGCCCAGCGCCTCGCGCAGCGTCAGCGCATCGAGCAGTGCCTGCGTCGGATGGGCGTGGGCGCCGTCACCGGCATTGACGACCCGCAGGCCGGTCTCGCGGGCCACCAACCACGGCGCTCCGGCGGACCCGTGCCGCAGGACGGCCACCGTCACGCCGGTTCGCTCCAGGGTCCGCATCGTGTCGACGAGCGACTCGCCCTTGCCCACGCTGCTGCCGGCGATCGCCAGGTCGACGGTCGTGGCGCCCAGCGCCTTCGCCGCCAACTCGAAGCTGACGCGGGTGCGGGTTGACGCCTCGTAGAAGCAGGTGGCGATCGTCTCGCGTTCGAGCAGGTCCGGCGAGCGTCGCGCGGCACGCGCCTCGCGCATCTCGACCGCCAGCTCGAGCAGACGCTCGACCTGCGGGCGCGGTATCCCGTCGACGTCGAGGAGATGCGTCACGCCTCGCCCCGGGCGATGACCACCTCGTCGTCGATCGCATCGGTATCGGCCTCGGTCAGGCGCACGTGGACGATCTCATCGGCCGCGGTGGGCAGGTTCTTGCCGACATGGTCCGGGCGGATGGGGAGCTCGCGGTGGCCGCGGTCGACGAGCACCGCGAGGCGCACCGCCATCGGTCGGCCCTGGTCGGTGATGGCGTCCAGTGCGGCGCGTACGGTGCGGCCGGTGTACAGGACGTCGTCGACGAGCACGATGGTGCGGTTGCCGACGTCCGGCAGGGCGTCGCTGCGCTTGACGATGGGCGCGTGCGCGACCTTCGTGAGGTCATCGCGGTAGAACGTGATGTCGAGCGACCCGACCGGGACCGATGCGCCCTCGTGGCTCTCGATCAGCTCCGCCAGCCGCCGCGCCAGCGGCACGCCGCGGGTGCGGATGCCCACCAGCACGAGGCCCTCGGTGCCGCCGTTGCGCTCCACGATCTCGTGGGCGATGCGGGTCAGGGCGCGACGGACGCCGTCGGCGTCCAGGATGCGTCGTTCGGACACGGTGCTCCTTGGCGGCCTCACCGGACCGCGTTAAAGGTCGTCCCGCCGAGTATACCGATGCGTCCCGCGTCTACTCGTAGATCCCGGGGCCGACCCAGATCTCGGTCGGGCCGAGCCGCTGCACGACGTCGGCCTCGTCGCCGAAGTTGCGGGTCACGAGCAGCAGCTCGGCGACCGGCTGCGCCAGGTCGCCGGGAATCGGGTACACGACGGTGAGCGCCAGGTGGCGCCCGTCCGGGGCCGGCGCCACGTCGATGACGGTCGCACCGTCCGGCACGTCGTTCTCGTCGAGTCGCTGGCGCTGCGAGATGCGGCCGTCCTCGAGCGAGAGATGGCCGAGGTACACGCTACGTGCGTCACCCTCGCTCTCCACGTAGCCGAGGCCCCACACCGCGTACGCGTCCGAGTCGGCGGCCCACGCCACCCGCGCCACGGCGATCGGACCGGGCGCCTCGACGAACAGCGGGGCGACATCCGGCGTCTCGCCGTCGAGATAGGCCGATGAGGCCAGGTTGAGCACGCCCCCGTTGGCGAACGTCCACCCCGCGCCACTCTGTGCCATCGGCCCCCGCCAGAAGATGACCGACTCGCCGTTCGGGCTCAGCGTGGGCAGGAAGACGTCCGGCACGGGGGGTGCGGATGTGCCCAGCTCGCCCTCGTTGCCGAGGCCACCGGAGAGGTCGAACCGGTACGAGGCCGGCTCGGGCCCGGCTAGGCTCATCCACAGGATGGTGTCGCTCTCCCAGCTCGCGGCATAGGCATTCCCGGTGCCGGTCAGGCGGACCACCTCGCCGCTCTGGGTGTCGAAGCCGGTGACGTTGGCATCGCCCGAGCCCTCCGCCACCAGGGTCGTAACCAGGAAGCGACCGTCGGGCGACCACAGCAGGCGCTCGGCGAAGGTGTCGAGCATCGAGGCCCCGAGCTCGATCACCGCGTCCCCGTCGAGGTCCACCGCGTAGACCACCTCGCGGGGCACCGCGTCCTGGAGGACGCGCAGCGCGAGCCATGTCCCGTCCGGCGAGAGCGCGGCCTGGATGGGTTGTCCGCCGTCGATGTCCTGGCCGGGCACCAGCGTGCGCACCATGTCGCCGGTGGCCTGGTCGATGAGTGTCACGGTGCTGCCCTGGGTGATGTCACCGGGAACGTCGAATGCGTACTCGATCCGATAGTCGGGCGGCAGCGTGGCTGATGGTGGCTGCACCGTCGCACTCGGCTCTGCCGTGGGCGTCGCCTCACCCGTCGCCGTGGCCGATGGCGCGGCGGCCGAGCCGCTGGGCTGCGGCGATGTCGACGCGACCGGCGGCGTCGCATTCGGCAGGCTGACGATGACGGCGAGCACCAGCGCCGCGGCCGCCAGGGCCCCGACCGATGCCACCGCGAAGATGGGGCGCCGATACCACGGTGTGTCCACGATGCGTCCTCCCTCGATGCCGGTGCGCACCCGCGCGCCCAGGTCGCGCGGCGCGGGGACGTGACGGATGCCCGACAGCAGCCGGCGCGAGTCGGCCCACGCCGCCGCGGTGGCGGTGCACCGCTCGCAGCCGGCGAGGTGCGCGGCCAGGTCCGCCGCCTCGCTGCCCGACAGGTCGCCGGTCAGCGACGCGCTGACGAGCTCCTCGGCGAGCGCATGGGTCAAGCGGCGCGGTCCGGTCATCGGGTCATCCCTTCGGCCAGCAGCGCGTCGCGCATCTCGGCCCGGGCGCGGCACAGCAGGGTGCGCACCGCGCCGTAGCTCATTCCCATCACCTCGCCGATCTGGAGGGCGCTCATGTCCTCCACGTCGCTCAGCAGGAGGCACTGGCGGTGGTTGGGTCGCAGGCGCAGCAGGGCGCGCTGGATCCGCTCGTCGACGACGCCACCCAGCACCTGCGCCTCCGGTCCCGGGCGCAGGTCGGGGCGGTCATGGTGCCGCGACTCGTCACCCATCGGTACGGTGAACTTCCGGCGCCGCATGTCGTCGATGGCGGTGTTGGTCGCGATGCGGTAGATCCACGAGCGGGCGGCGGCGTCATCGGTCAGCTGGTCGAGCTTGCGATAGGCCTTGATGAACGTGTCCTGCGCGATGTCGGCCGCCCGGTCGGGATCGCCGACCATGCGCAGCGCGTAGTTGTAGATGGGGGTGGCGTACTCCTCGAACAGGCTCGCGAAGGCGGCCTCCCGGTCGACGCCCGTCTCGTGCACGCTCACCCGCGGGGTCTCCGCAAGGCGGGGCGTCCAGGCCATGTGCACGTCGTCCTCCGCGTCGTCAGTCTCCCCCCGTTCCTCGTTCCGACGGCTGGGGCGGCCGCGCTGTTACCGATCACGTCCGCAGCGCCTTGCGCAGCACGTCGGCGGCGTACTCCGGCGCGGCCGGGTTGACGGCCAGGGCGGTGGCGCGCTCGAGGCCGGCGATGACGCGCAATCGCGGGTGGAGCTCCCAGTGCCAGTGGAACGTGCCCTCGTGCCGCTCGCCGGCCGGCGAGGTGTGGAGGAAGAGGTTGTAGGGCGGGTCGCCGAGGGCGTCGAGCGCGTGCAGCGCGCGCTGGAGCGTCGCCGCGGCCCCGGCGAGCGCCTCGTCGCCGAGGGTCGTGAAGTCGGCCGCGTGCTCGCGCGGCACGATCATCAGCTCGAACGCGCTGCGGCTGGCGGCCGGGGCGAAGACGACGGCATGCTCGTCGGGCAGCACCAGGCGCTCGCCCGACTCCTCCTCCGCGCGTGCCAGGCCGCACCACACGCAGCCCCGCTGCTTGATGAAGTGTCGCGCCCCGCCGCCGATCTCCTCGGCCAGCCAGTGCGGGACCTGCGGGATGGCGTACAGCTCCAGGTTGAGGTGCTGGCTGCGCGAGCCGGCCTGGCGCCCGTAGCTCTGGACGACCTGCACGGTGAGCGCCTCGGGCCGTCCGTCCTCGCCGGTCGGCCGCGGCTCGGCGCCGAGCTCGCGCATCGTGTCGCGCAGGGTGCGCAGCATGGCCAGCGCCAGCTGGGGCGGCGCATCCGCCAGCCGCTCGTGGTGGCCGCGGGGGCCCACCAGGATCTCCCAGGATCCGCGCGCGGCCTCGACCTCCGAGATCGAGAGCTGCGCCGCCGAATCCTTGCTCGAATCGATCCGGTGGAAGGCGTTGGGCCGCAGGGTCACGCGGCGGACGGTGGTGTCGGTCTCGTCGTCCGGCGCATCGTCGCAGTGACGGCAGTGCGTGCCCTCGACCGGCGCGGCGTCGATGGCGAACGAGCTGTGCTCGAACGTGCGGTCGGTGACGATCGCCGACCACCAGCCGGTGACCGGGTCACGACGCAGTTCGAACACGCCGCGATCCTACTACGCGACGGTCCGTATCCCCGCCAGGGCCGCCCGCATGCGGACCGCCACCTCGAAAGGATCGCTCCCGACGACCGGGGTGGCGAACAGCTCCATGGCACCGATGTCCGACGGCCGCACGAACGGCGCGCCGCGATCCACGATCCGCACCAGCGGTCGCAGCTCCGGCCAGCTCTCATCGAGCGGTGGGCACCACAGGACGAGGTTGAAGGCGCGCACGCCCAGGGCATCCCGGTACGCGACAGCCATCCGCCCCACGGCCTCGCGGAACGCAAGGTCGGCGTCGTCGACGCCGTCATTGGCGACGAGCCACAGCTCGCGTTCCTTGACCGGGGTCAGGCTGGCAAGCAGCGTTGCGCCGCCAAGGTCGGCGATGAGGCCCAGGTCGTGGTGCGTCGCCACCAGGTCGTCGAGATAGCTGCGGCCGGTGGCGGCGGCATACCCTGCCGCATCCCGTCGCCAGCGCTCGATGCGCGCGTGGTGACCGCCGCGGCCGAGCAGCGTCTGGGCGTGACCGTGGATGATCGAGCCTCCCGCCCGCCACAGGCAGTTCCACAGGAAGAGGTAGGCGTCGGTGGACGGGTCGACGGCCCGGGCGGCATCGGCCCATTGGCGGCCGAGCGTCAAGAGGTCGGCGACCGACGCGACGTCGAACGCCAGCGGATCGTGGCCATCGAAGACGAGGACGCCGTGCTCGGCGTCGTAGGCGGCGGCGTTCGCTCCGCTCACCGCGCTGGCGCCCCGGACTCGTCCCCACGCGGCGGCCGGCGTTCCCTCCAGCGGTCTGCAGAACGGATCGCCCTCCGTGGCCGCGATCTCGGCCGCCAGCCGATCCTCCGCAGTCCCGTCGCCGCCGCCGTCGACCGGGCGCAGGGCGCGCAACGGGGCGAAGACGGTGCCGTCCAGCGTTACCCGGTCGAGGACCCGAACGACCGTCTGCTCGCGCACCGCGTCGACGCTGCCGAAGTGCTCGACCAGCCAGGTGTCCATGCTGGCCGGTGGGTCGATGCGGGCGACATCGGTCCGCACCTCGTACAGCCGGTCGAATCGGGCACGGACGTCTGCGGGCAGCCCGGCGACGATCTGCTCGAGTCGCGCGATCGCCGGCGGTGCCGGCGCATCGGTCAGGTCGCGCGAGCCTGCGATGGAATGCCGTCCCAGCTGCGCGGCCGGTCGAGCGCGAGCCACTCGTCGCGCAGGAGGGCCATGACATGGATATCCCAGAATTCGCCCTCGGCGAACATGGCGTGGCGCAGCGTGCCCTCGTGGGTGAAGCCGGCCTTTTCGTAACTGCGCCGGGCGCGCTTGTTCGGCTCGTAGACCTCGAGCTCGATGCGCTCCAGCCGCAGCTGGCCGAACCCGAAGTCGCAGATCGCGTTCAGCGCCTCGGTCCCATAGCCCCGGTTCCAATACGCCTTCTCACCGATGGAGATGCCGAACTCAGCGTGCCCATCCATGCCGTGGACCTTGTGGAAGCCCGCTGTACCGATGGGCGTGTCGCCATCGACGAGGCAGATGACGAAGTGGTACGACTGCTTGCCCTGGTTCTCGACCATCTGGTCGAACCACCGCTCCTCCATGGCGTGCGAGAACGGCGCGCGAGCGGCCAGGTAGCGCGTCGTCTCGGCATCGGCGAACCAGCGCACGAAGGCCGGCAGGTCGTCCTTCTCGGCCGGGCGCAGGTAGACGCGCCCGGCGCGCAGGGTCGGGATCGGGCGGGGCTGGTCGGTACCGGCGTCGCGGCCGGGCACCGCTCCTGCGGTAGGCTCAGGCATCTGGATTCGAAGGATACCGAAGGAGAACTGCCGCATGGCCGCCACGCGCACCGCCACCGTCACCTGGAACGGCACCCTGGCCCAGGGATCCGGCACCGTCAGTGCCGGATCGAGCTCGCTGTTCGAGGATCTGCCCGTTTCGTGGGGCTCGCGGACCGAGGCGGTCGACGGACGCACCTCGCCGGAGGAGCTGCTGGCCGCGGCCCACGCCTCGTGCTTCGCCATGGCGCTCTCCGGTGCGCTGGTGCGTGCCGGCACGCCACCTGACCACCTGCATGTGGGTGCCACCGTGACGTTCGACAAGGTGGGCGATGCCTGGACCATCACCCGCTCTCAGCTCGACGTGGTCGGCGTCGTCCCCGGCATGGACTCGGCGGCCTTCGATGCCGCCGCCGAAGCCACGCGGGACAACTGCCCGGTCTCGCGTGCGCTGCGCGGGAACGTCGAGCTCTCCGTGGCCGCGACCCTGGAGCACGACCACCCGCACTGAGGTTCGTGGGCTGCGTTGCTTGGGGATATTCCACGGGGAATCAATCGACGGAGGAGCGGGCGACATCTGGCTTTCCTCCGTCGCCTGATATCGCCACGGACTCACTGGACGGAGGAGGCCGTTCTCCGCCGTCGAGTGATTCTGGAGAGAATCACGGCGCCCCGGCCGCCTCAGACGAAGAGGATGCCGTTGGCGGAGGGGGCGACCCCGGCACGCAGCGCACGCAAGACCTGTCGGCCATCCAGTGGAAACGAGGCGCGGATCGTCGGTGCGGCTGCCGCCACCGCCAGCCGGTTGTGACGCGTGTCGGGAACGACAAGGATCATCGCCGACAGGCCGGCGTCACGCTGCTTGATCAGGATGCGGCGGTCGGTCGATTGCGCGTCCCCGAAGCGCGTCTCGAGTTCGAAGCCGGCAGCGATAGGCGGATCGGCAACCATCGCATCGATGGCCCGCCGGTCACCGGTGATGGGAATGGGAACCTCGGTTCGCCATCGGTAGGTGGCGGGGAGGAGGGCCCGGAGCCGAGCCAGGACGCGCACGTGCCGGCGTCGCGCAGGGGAGATCCCCCCGGGAACGTTCGCATCGACAGGTCGAGCCCGACCACTGATGCGATTGCCGCCACCGTCGTGATCGTGGGATCCGCCAACCCGCGCTCGAGCTTGCTCAGATGCGCCTGCGAGATGCGGGCCGCTTTCGCCACGGCACGCTGCGAGAGCCCGGCCGAGCGCCGGGCATGCCGAATCGATTGACCGATATCGGTGCACTGTCTCCTTCCGTGGGCCCGGCCAACAGCGGCTTGACGGCTGAACGTT
>JAICQM010000189.1 GCA_025937875.1 Chloroflexota bacterium | reverse complement strand
CGCCCTGTTCGACGACGACCCCGAACGCCAGGCGGTGATGACGGCCGCCGTGTCGCGGCAGCACTACCTCCTCGGCGAGATCCGCGAGGCGATCCCGATCCAGGAGACGGCGGTGAAGCTGTACGAGAACGCGAGCGCGGAAGTGGCCGCGCTCAACGCCCGCTCCTGGCTCGGCCGGCTGTACTGGCTCAACGGCGACCCGGCCGAGGCGGACCGCCAGGTCGGTCTCGCCATCGAGGGTCTCGAGCGGCTGCCGCCCACCCCGGAGCTGGCGTATGCGTATGCCAATCGGTCGCAGTCGCGGATGCTGCGTCCCGACGTCGACGAGGGTGCCAGGCTGGCCCGCAAAGCCATCGCGATCGCCGAGGCCACCGGTGCCATCCTGGCCAAGGTCAACGCCGAGAACAATCTGGGGACGTGCCTGATCTGGAACGGCGACCCGGCCGGCATCGAGCACCTGCGCATCAGCCTGGACCTCGCCCGACGCCACCACCTGACCGATGACGTCGGTCGCGCCTACGCCAACGCCAGCGGCCAGGGCAACCGGATCTTCCCGTACCCCTATGCGGAGTCGGAGGCATTCCTGCGCGAGGCGATCGAGTTCGCCCAGCGCACGATCCCCGACGGCGTCTTCGACCAGTGGATCCGTTCCGGCTACGCGGAGTTCCTCATGTCGACCGCGCGCTGGCCGGAGGCCGAGCGCGTCCACGAGGGCATGAACGCGGAGCGCGCCGGGGCCTACCTGGGCAGCGACCACCGCGCCCAGCGCTCGCACCTGCTGACGTATCGCGGCCAGGCCGACGAGGGGCTGGAGCTGGCCATCTCGGCCGCCGAGCTGTCACGGCGCATCGGCGACCTGCAGGCGGTCTTGCCCGCCCATGCCGCGCTGGCCGCCGCCCGTGCCGGGGTGGGGGACGACGACGAGGCGATCGCCGCCCTGCGGCGCGGTGTCGAGCGACGCGGCGCCGACCGCGAGCTCGTCCTGACCAGCTGGTTCCTCTTCGAGGGGACCGATACGCTGGCGGTCATCGCGGCCCGTGACACGGCCTCGCCGGCTCTGCCGGCCGGGCTGGAGCTGCTCGCCGGCTTCGCCCGGACCGTTGCGCCGGACGCCGCGACCGGCGGCGCGCTGGCCCAGACCGCCACCCGCCAGGCGATGCTCGGCGCCGCGGTCGAGGCGCTGGCGGCGTTGGGCCGCGCCGTGGGGCTGGGGCTGGAGCTGCCGTCGGTGGGCGGGCCCGGCGACCCGTTCCCCGGCCGTCTCGACGCCGCGCGGCTGCTCGACGGGGAGCATCGCCTCTTCGACGGGGCGCGTATCCGCCTCTGGCTGGCGGAGGAGGCGGAGGATGCCGACCTCCTCGGGGACGCGGCCGCGGTCTTCGAGGAGCTGGGCGCCCATCCCTACCTGCTCCGTGCCCAGCACATCGGGGCGTAGCCGCCGTACCAGGCGACAAGCTGGCTCCCGCAGTCGTACCGCAGGGGCCGTCATCGAGACTGTCGCCCATGACCGCCGCACAGCCACACGACACGCGCATCGGGGAGCCGCTGCGCCTGGCACCGGGCGACCGAGTCCGCAACCTCGTCGACCTGATCCACCGCTCCGTCGAGCGCAGTCCGGACCGCATTGCGCTGCAATGGAAGGCGCGTGGCAATGGCCGCCAGGGGACCTGGGAGCAGCGCACCTACGCCGAGCTGTGGACCTGGGTCGAGGCTGTGTCACTGGGGCTCGCGGCGCTCGGCATGCGGCCGGGCGATCGGGCGGTGATCCTGAGCCGGTCTCGGCCGGAGTGGGTGGTGGCGGATCTCGCCGTCCTCGCCCTCGGCGGCGTGACCTGCCCCATCTACTCGGCGGAGCGCCCGGACAAGGTGGCTGTCATGGTCCGCAACGTCGGTGCCCGGTTCGCCTTCGTGGAGGGGATGCAGCAGGCGGCGAAGCTGATCGCCGATGCCGCGGACCTGGGTGTCGACCACGTCATCTCGTTCGACGCGTCCCACGCGTTGCCGGAGGGTTCGGCGACCTTCAAGCAGCTCGCCGCGCGTGGCGATGCGGCGCGCCCCGCGCTCACCGACTGGCGACGCGGCTGGGCCTCCATCGGTCGCGCGCAGGTGGCCACCATCGTCCACACATCGGGCACCGGTGGTGAGCCGAAGGGCGTCGTGCTCACCCACGGCAACGTCATCCACAACTTCGAGGCGGCCCGGCAGGCGATCCCATTCGACGAGCACGACCTTGCCCTCAGCGTGCTTCCCCTGAGCCACATGCTCGAGCGCGCGGCGGGGCTGTACGTGCCGCTCGCCATCGGTGCCGGCGTCGCGTTCGCCGAGCCGCTGATCGAGCGCTGGGCGGCCAACCTGGTCGAGGTGCGGCCAACCATCATGGTCACCATCCCGCTCTTCTTTCAGCGCATCCACCAGAAGGTCCTCGCGGAGGTTGAGCGGCAGCCGGCGTGGAAGCAACGCCTCTTCCGCTGGGGCACGGGCCTCGGAGCACGACGGTACGCCAACCATCTTGGTGGCCGGCGCGACTCGGCCTGGCTTCGGCTCCAGCTCGCCATTGCGGGCCGCGTCGTGTTCGCGCGGATCAAGGCCCGCACCGGCGGACGGCTCCGCTATTTCTGCTCCGGCGGCGCGCCGTTGCCGCGCGAGGTCGGCGAGTTCTTCTACGCCATGGGGATGCTGATCCTGGAGGGCTACGGGCTGTCGGAGACCGCACCGCTGCTGGCCATCAGCCGTCCGGCGTCGTTCCGGTTCGGCACGGTCGGCCCGCCCGCCGCCGAGACGGAGATCCGCATCGATGCCGCCAGCGGCGAGATCCTGGCGCGCGGCCCGCAGGTCATGCGCGGCTACCTGGACGACCCGGCTGCGACCGCCGAGGCGATCGATGCCGATGGCTGGTTCCACACCGGCGACATCGGCGAATTCGACGAGGCAGGCCGGCTCCGCATCACCGACCGACTCAAGAACCTCATCGTGCTCGACAACGGCAAGAAGGTGAGCCCGACCCCCATGGAGACGAAGCTGGCCAGCTCCCCGTACATCGCCCAGGCGGTCATCATCGGGGACGGGCACAGCGCCACCGGCGCCCTCGTCGTGCCCGATTTCGAGCGCCTGGCCAGCTGGGCGCGCGAAACCGGCCTGCCACGGACCGATGCTCCACGGACCATCGAGCACACCGAGGTGATCGCCCTCATGGACGCCGAGGTGCGGCGTCTCCTCCACGACTTCGCCGCGTACGAGCGGCCGCGTCGGGTGGCCATCCTGCCGCGCGAGCTGAGCGAGGAGCGCGACGAGGTCGTTGGTCCGCTGCGCAAGCCGAAGCGGCGCGTGATCATCGCCAACTGGCCGGCGCAGGTCGAGCGCCTCTTTCCGGCCGGGGCCTCGTGAACCGGATCGCCGTCGGGCTGCTGCTCGTGAGCGCGGTGGCCCTTGTCGGCTTCGGCACCGGGTTCGTCGTCTACTGGACCTCGTCGCCGTTCGGCCGTCCGTATTTCGGCGCCGGCGAGGCGTTCGGGGTCTTCGTCGGCGTCGTTACCGCCGGCATCGGTCTGGGCCTGGCGCTCGCCGCCCGCGCCGTGTGGCGCGATCGTCGCGGCGGCTGGACATGGGCCGGCGTCTGGGCCGTG
>JAICQM010000257.1 GCA_025937875.1 Chloroflexota bacterium | reverse complement strand
TCGACCCACCGGACGCCGCCTGGAGCGGTTCGGTCCCCGTCGGTGGCCAGACCGATCCGGGGGCCTCGGTCACCGTCGACGGCGCGCCGGTGGCCGTCGACGCCGACGGCCGATTCGCGACGACCGTGTCCGCCGGCCTGGTCCCGACCAACGTCAGCGTCGAGGCGATCGACCTCCTGGGCCGCCGCACCGCCACATCGGTGAGCGTCGTCGGCTGGCTCGATTACCGCAGCCTGCCCTGGATCCCGATGTTCGTGGTCATGACCCTCGTCGCCGGCGCCCTGCTCTGGATCCGCAAGCCACGCCCACAGCGCTGGTCACGCCGCGGCCCGGAGGACGACGCCGCGCTCGAGGAGATCGAGGGCTGAGCCGCTATGTCACCCGCCCCGCCGACGGCGAGCGAGCCGTTCGGCCAACGTCTCTTCCGAGGCTGGCGCGGCGGGTGGGGGAGGGTTGGATGGCGCGGTCTCGCTCGAGGCTGACGTTGCAGCGGTCGACGCTGGGGCGGACGGCATGGGCGCTGGGGGCGGTGCGTCCGGCGTGCGCGAGGGACTGCTGCGGTCCGTGACGGAGCGCCGGCGTTGGGTGGCCGCGCGCAGCTCGGCCAGGCCCGGCACGGCCTCCGGCGCGGCTGCACCCCGGCCGGCGCGCCGCGCGACCCAGGCGCGTGCACGGCGCAGGTCGCCGCGGGTGAGGGCCACCCGTCGCACGCCGACGTCGATGGGTACCAGCAGGATCGCGAGCAGCAGCAGCCAGGGCCAGATGGGGGTCGGGAACGCATCCGCCGCGATGTCGTGGCGCCACACGGCGGCCAGCGCCTCGGCATCGGCCGGATCGAGCGTCCGTCCGCCGCCGGCGGCGGCCAGGGCGGTCAGGCCATCGGCGTCCACGCCCAGGCGGCGGAACTCCTGGGCGGCAGGGGAGACGATGCCCAGGGTGCGGGCGGCGGCGGCGCCATCGGCCCGGGTCTGGGCGACGCGGACGAGGTAGGCGCCGGGGTCATCGGCCCGCACGGTGCCCGCGTAGCGGCCGGGGCCGATCTGCTCGAGCGCGGCCTGCACCGGCTCCAGGTCGGGCGACACCAGGCGCAGCACGGTCTGGTAGAAGTTGCGGGGGGCGCCGTCGTCGTCGATGGAGGTGACCTCGACGTTGAGCTCGCCGTCCCGCCCGGGGCTGAACCGGACGTCGATGCCCTGCGCGTCCTGTGCCGGCAGCGTCCAGCTCACCAGTTGCGCGGTCAGGGTCCCGTACTCGGGGCGGCCGATCCAGGGCGTGGCCCATTGCTGGCGCGCGTCCGATGTCCAGGCCACCGAGCGGCCGAGCCCGTATTGCCACTGGGCCAGCAGCGGGTCCTCGCGCCCGGTGAGGAGCGCCACGGTGGCGCTGCCCTTGGGCGTGGTGGCGTTGTAGCCGAGCAGCTGCGGCAGGCGCCCGGTGTCCAGGCCGCGCAGGATCTCCGACGGCGCGGACGGAATCGGCTGGAACGCCTCCTCCACGATCCGCTCGCCGGCGGTGCGGATCGTCTCCTTGAGGAAGATGTCGGGGATCTGGGTCGCGTCGTTGGCGTTGTAGTAGCGCCCGCCGGCCTCCTCCGCCATCTCGCGCAGCGCCTGGGCCGATCCGCCGCCGGCGCCGATGGTCGACAGCGTGATCCCGGCTGCCTTCATGTCGGCGATGAGCTCGTCGAAGGCGCCGGACTGCGACCAGCCATCGGTGACGAGGATGATGTGGCGCAGCGAGGCCGGATTGTTCACCAGGTCGTCGTACGCGGCCTTGAGGCCGGCATAGATGTTCGTCTCGCCATCGGCCCGGAAGCCGAGCGACCCTTGGAGGGCGCCGAAGCTGACCGGGCCGGTGCGCACCGCCCAGTGGGCGCCGGAGTCGAACGCCACCACGCCGAGCTGGTCGGTCGCGGTGAGGGCATCGGCAGCGCGCAGGATCGCCTCCTTGGCGATGTCGACCTTCTCG
>JAICQM010000199.1 GCA_025937875.1 Chloroflexota bacterium | reverse complement strand
TACGCCTTCCTGCCCGCCTGGACCGAGCTCGACGCGGCGCTCCACGAGCGCCTGAGCGCGGCGATCGACCCGGATCGGCGCATCCTGCAGGCACTCGAGCGCATCGTCCCGCTGTCGGGCAAGCGAATCGCCGACGTCGGGACCGGGATCGGCCATTACCCGCTGCTGCTGGCGCGTCGCACCGGCCGCACGTACGGTATCGAGACCGATCCGGAGCTGCTGTCGGCAGCGCGACAGCGGGCGGCCGAGGCGCACCAGCCCAACCTGCGCATCGTGGAGGGAACGCCCACCGCGCTCCCGCTGCGCGACGCGACGGTCGACGTGGTGCTCACCGGTCTGGTGGCCGCCGAGGAGACGTCGCTGCCGGTCATCGCCGAGGCGATGCGCGTCCTGCGCCCCGGCGGGCGGCTGGTGGTCATCGGCTATTACGGTCGCGACGACGTGGCCAGCCTGCTGGAGCCGGAGGTGGTGCGGCATGCGCTCGAGGCGACCCAGCGGCGAACCGGCTGGTGGCTGCGCCACGGCTTCAAGATCAAGGTGGTCCACAGCCGTCTCGACCTGCGCGACGATGGCACCGCCCACGAGCTCCTGCCGCGCCTCTACGGCGACCGCGGGGCCGCGTACCTGATGGGCCCGCACCCGCCGATGCTGGAGCTCAAGGTCGGGCTGTTTCATCGGTCCAAGGAGGCAACGCCGGCCGGCGTGTGACCGATACGGAACCGGCCTTGCAATGCGCTGGTGCGGCCCGTATGATCACCCGCGTCGGAGGCCAGGCTCTTCTCCCCCCGGAGCCTGGCCTTCGGCTTTGTCCGCCGCACGGCTCCATCGCCGGCCGATGCGATAATGGGGCTCCACCACAGCCCGTTGCGTTCGCTCGCCGACCCGCGCGTCCACGAGCGCCACCCACTGGAGGCGACCCCGCGATGGCCACCACCACGCCCCGCATGAAGATCACCTACGCCACGCTCTCCGCCGACAACGAGGAGCTCCAGGCGGCCTACGACCACGCCGTCGACGAGGCTCGCGCCATGCTCGGCCGCTCGTATCCGATGCTGATCGGCGCCGAGGAGCGGACCGGTGACGAGTGGTTCGAGGATCGCTCGCCGAACGACGCCGACATCGTCGTCAGCCGCTTCCCGGTCGGCACGCGCCAGGACGTGCGCGATGCGATCGATGCCGCCCGCGCCGCATTCCCGGCGTGGCGCGATCTCGGCTGGCGGCGACGGCTCGAACTCCTGCGGCGCGCGGCGGAGACGATCAGCGAGCGCCAGTTCCTGTACGCCGCGCTGATGAGCTTCGAGGTCGGCAAGACGCGCCTCGAGGCGCTCGGCGACGTGGAGGAGACGGCGGACCTCATCCGCTACTACGGCGACACGATGGAGGCCAACGACGGGTTCGTGAAGCCGATGGGCTCGCTGTCGCCCGAGGAGCACACCCGCAGCATCCTGAAGCCGCACGGCGTGTGGGCGGTCATCAGCCCCTTCAACTTCCCGATGGCGCTGTCCGGCGGACCCGCCGCGGGTGCCCTGCTGGCCGGCAACACGGTCGTCATGAAGCCCTCGTCGGACGCGCCGTTGATGGGCTACCTGTTCGCGAAGGTCCTGCTCGAGGCCGGCGTCCCGGCCGGCGTGGTGAACCTCGTGACGGGGCCCGGCGAGACGGTGGGTGCCGAGCTGGAGGAGAACCCCGGCGTCGACGGCATGGTCTTCACCGGCTCCTACGAGGTCGGGATGCGGCTCTACAAGCACTTCACCCGCGACTACCCGCGGCCGATCATCACCGAGATGGGCGGCAAGAACCCGGCGATCGTGACCCGCAACGCGGACCTCGACGAGGCGGCGGAGGGCGTCATGCGCTCGGCGTTCGGCTTCGACGGCCAGAAGTGCAGCGCCAACTCGCGGGTGTACGTCGACGCGGCCGTGGCCGATCAGTTCACGGCGAAGCTCGCCGAACGGGCGAAGGCCATCACCGTCGGCGACCCGACGCGACGCGAGACGTGGATGGGACCGGTCATCAACGAGCGCGCCCTCGAGAAGTTCACGACGGCCGTCGAAGAGGCGCGACGCGATGGCGGCCGCATCCTGGCCGGCGGCGAGGTGCTGCGCGACGGCGCGACCGGCCGCGGCTACTTCCCGACCCCGACCGTGGTCGCCGGCCTGCCGCTCGATCATCGGCTGTTCCGCGACGAGCTGTTCGTCCCGTTCGTGGTGGTCGGCGAGGTCGATTCGCTCGACGAGGCGATCGCCGAGGCCAACGGCACGCCGTACGGCCTCACCGCCGGCATCTTCACCCGCGACCGCGCCGAGGCGGAGCGCTTCCTCGACCGAATCGAGGCCGGCGTCGTCTACGTCAACCGCCGGGCGGGCGCGACGACCGGCGCCTGGCCGGGCATCCAGAGCTTCGGCGGCTGGAAGGGGTCCGGCAGCTCCGGCAAGAACGGCCTCGGCCCGTACTACGTCCAGCAGTTCCTGCGCGAGCAGTCACAGACCGTGATGGGCGACGAGCCGCCCGACGCCTGAGCCACCCACCGAACCGATAGCCGCGGCGCCACCGCGGGGAGGTCCGACCATGACCGGCAACGGCCACACCGTCATCGATCCCGATGATCCCGCCCTCGATCCCCTCATCCTCGACGCCGAGGCGGCGGTCGATCCATCCGGCTGGTTCGCGGTCCAGCTGCGCTACGCCTACCTCCTCGGCGAGGAGGAGGCCCCCTACCTGGTCGAGGACCGCGTGATCCTCATCGACGGCGAGGACGAGGAGACGGCGCTGGGCCGTGCGGTCGAGACGGCGCCGGAGTACGAGGACGACTTCGAGACCGAGGACGGGGCCACCGGCCACATCCGCTTCGAGGGCATCGTGGCCCTCAAGGAGCTCGACGACCCGCCCGGTGCCGGGGCCGAGGTGTGGCACGAGTTCATGGCTCCGCCGGGCGTCGAGACGGCGATCGGCGACGGCGAGCAGCTGCCACCGGTGCGCCCGATCGATCTCGCGTTCCCGCGCGCCCACGACGACTGAGCCGTCCGCCGCATGGTGCCCGACTGGCGCGAGCTCCTCTACCGCGCGGCGCGACCCGTCCTCTTCGGCTTCGACCCCGAGCGCATCCATCACCTGACCCTGCGCGTCCTGGCCGGGGCCGGTGAGCACGGCGTGGGGCGCGCGGTGACGGCGCTTGCCGGCGGCGTCGGCGAGACGGACCACGAACCGGTCGCGCTGATGGGCGTCCGCTTCCGCAACCGGGTCGGCATCGGTGCCGGGTTCGACAAGGATGCGCTCGCCCTCCGTGGCTGGG
>JAICQM010000243.1 GCA_025937875.1 Chloroflexota bacterium | reverse complement strand
GATCACCCACGTCAACGCGCGCGCCATCATCTCCCGGGCGCGACGCCGCCTCGTCACCGCCTGGCTGGAGTCCGAGTCGTGAGCGGCCGACAGCGCTGTGCGCGGAGCGCGGGCATCGCCGAGGCCGTGCTGGCCGGCGAGCCCCTCACCGCGGCCGATAGCACCCATCTCGCCGGCTGCCCCGCCTGCACGCGCCTGGCGGCTCGCGTCCCGTCACTCGAATCGGGCATCGCTCGCGCTGCCCTCGCCCTCTCGATCGAGGGACCGATCCCGGCCGGCGTGCTGGACACCGGCGTGGTCGAGGCCCCGATCGAGCGCCCGGGCGCCGGAAGCGGACTGCGGGTCGCGTCGCTGGCGACCGTGGCGGCGGTCGCGGTGGCGGTCACGGTCATCGGCCTGGGGATGCTCCGCCCGCCATCGGTCAGTCCTGCGCCGGGCGTCGTGGATCCCGTGGCCGAGGCGGCGCGTGTGGTGGCCCTGCTCGAGGCTGGCGGCCTGACCTGCGCCGACGCCACCCTCAACAAGCGCCTGACCCCGCCGCTCGTGGGCGAGAGCTGCCGGGCGCCGGCCGTCACCGGCGTCAACCGCAGCGCCGTGATCTACACCACCGCCACCGGTGAGACGTGGGTCGAGGGCAAGGTGATGGTCGCCGATCGCACGAACGACGCCCAGGTCCGCCCCGCCACCGACTTCCTGCTCGACGTCGCCGCGGCCGGCATCCCGGAGAGCGGCCAGTCGATCACGGTCCGCGGCTACCTCGGCGGCTGGCTCGATGATCGCAGCCGCCCGCGTGACCAGTGGGTCATCCTGGGCGACCGGCTGATCGAGCTCGAGGGCAGCTGGGCACAGGGCTTCGTCCTGCGCATCGGTCCGCCCTAGGGCGCCCATTCCGGGCGTCACGATCGCCGCCGACGGCGGCTCTTGGTGGCATGATCCGATCCCGACCGGCGGCGCTCACGGCGCTGCTGACGCTCCTTCTCGCGGCCTGCTCCGGGACCGCGGGCGTGTCATCCGAGAGCGCCGCGACGCCGGTCCCCTCGGCGGCCGCAACGCGCCACCCCTATCCGGACGCGACCGGCACGCTGGCGTCGGCCGAACCCATCCTGCGCGCGACCGCCATCGAGGACATGCAGTTCTTCAACCCCGGCGCCGCGATCCTCCACGACGGCACCTATCACGTCTACGGCTTCGCCTTCGGCGACGGGCAGCCGCGGGCCATGCACCTGACCTCGACCGATGCGCTGGAGTGGGAGCCGGCGGCCGACCCCGACTGGACCACGATCGCGCTCGATCCCGCCCTCGCGCAGCCGGGACCGATTCCCACCAGCGTCCTCGTCGAGCCGGACGGCACCTGGGTCGTCTACGGCTGGGGCTTCCTCGACGGCACCAATCCGGCGCCGACCGTGGCGTGGCGCGCCACCGGGCCGGGTCCCGACGGGCCGTGGACCGCCGACCCGGGCATCATCCTGTCCGCCGGCGATGGCGACGCGTGGGACGGACAGGGGCTGTTCGCGCTCAGCGTGGTCACCGATGGCGACGGCTATCGCATGACGTACTCGGCCTCGTCGCGCCTCTTCCCGAACCACGGCGAGATCGGCATGGCCACGTCCCCCGATGGCGTGACCTGGACGAAGTTCGACCGCCCCACCGCCGCCCGCGAGCTGGCCGAGAGCGATCCGATCGTGCAGGAGGCGCTGTGCGGCGACTACGACGCCGGTGCCGTCTTCCAGCCGCAGCTGTCGCGCGACGCGAGCGGCTACCGGCTGCTGTACAGCGGGTTCACGGTCGGGGCCGGGCCGACCACCATCGTGCGCGCGGTGAGCCCGGATGGTGACACCTGGACCTGCGGCGGGGCCGCGGTCACCGAGGCCCTCTTCCCGGGCACGGACGGCATCAACGGCTTCACCCTGATCAGGGGTGACGAGGCACACCTCATCGTCGAAGCCCTGGACGCGGGCGGCGATTCCTCGTCACTCTGGCTCGTCACGCCGTGAGGCGCTGACGAGGCGGATGCTCGTGGGCCGGAGGAAGCGGCCGGCCCGCTGGCATCACTCCATCGGTCCTGCAGTCGCCCCGTGCGCCAGCAGTCCCTCCTGTCAGCACCAGCTCGTGGAGCACGAACTCTCACGACACACGGCTCGTGGAGCACGAGTGACTGCTGACACCGCGCCAGGGGGCCAGCCGTCCGCATCCCGTGCCGCCCTTCGGTACCCCCTCGGGTCGCTCACTCCGTGCACGGCGGCGCACGTCCTGGCGATTCGCGCGCCGCGCGTGCGCCCCCGCGCACGCAACTACGAAGCAAGCCCGGTTTGG
>JAICQM010000172.1 GCA_025937875.1 Chloroflexota bacterium | reverse complement strand
CTTGGCCCGATCGGCGATGAGCTCGAGGACAACCGAGAGCTCGAGCGTGGCCGAGATCTCGCGGCCGACGTCGGCGAGCGCGGCCATCTCGTCGGCGCGGCGGCGCGTCTCGGCGTACAGCCTCGCGTTCTGGATCGCCACTCCGACGTTGGCGGCGATGGTCGACAGCAGCCTCGCGTCCGCCTCCCCGAAGCGCCCCTCCTGGGTCGTGCTCTGGATGCTGATGACACCGATGGCGCGGTCGCCCGCCATGATCGGCACGCCGAGCCAGGAGCGCGCGAGGGTCCCGCGTCCGCGCTGACCGATGCGTTCCCAGTCGACCTCCCGGTTGAGGAGCAGGGGGCGACGCGCCTCGAGCACCCGCGAAGTGAGCCCCTCCCCCAGCTGCATGGTGTCCTGGGGCTCATGGCGGCCGTCCTCGACGTAGTACGGGAAGGTGATGACACCCGTTTCCTCGTCCAGCACCGCGACGTAGGTGATGTCGGCGTCGAAGGCGTCGCGCGTCTTGTCGCCGACGAGCGCCAGCAGCGGGTTCACCTCCAGCCGCGCGGTGAGCGCCTCGCCGACGCTGTTGATGATCCCCAGCTCGGCGACCCGCTGCCTCGTCTCGTCAAGCAGGCGTCCGGTCCGGAGCGCAACGCTCAGGCTGGCCGCGATGCTGCTCAGGAGGGCGACGTCCCCCTCGTCGAAGGCGTACTCGACGTCGAGGTTCTGGAGGGAGATGACGCCCAGCACTTCGTCGCCGACGATGAGCGGGGCAAAGATCGCCGAACGTGCCGGCTCCCCCTGGAGCTGCGACGCCTGCCCCAGCTCGAGGCCACGTTCGCGCAGGTCGTGCGTGATGAGAAGCGGCTGCCGGGTCTCGATCACGTGGCGCCGGAAGCCTGATGGCGCGCGCGTCACGTCGGGGAAGCGCACCCCGCGCTCGATCGTGAACGGGAAGGTGAGCAGCCCGCTGGCGGGATCGAGGACGGCGATATCGACCACGTGCGTGTCGAACACGTCGCTCGCCCGAGCGCCGACCAGTTCGTACATGGCCTGGACGTCGAGCTCCGCGGCCAGGCCCTCCTGGACGCTGTTGAGGATCGCCAGCTCGGCGGCCCGCTCGTCGGTCTGCGTCAGGAGCCGCCTGGTCTCGTCGAACAGGCGGGCGTTGTCGAGGGCCACGCCGAGGCTGGCGGCGAGGGTCGTCAGGAGGCGGACATCCGAGTCTGAGAACGCATGCTCGCGATCGAGGTTCTGGAGCGAAATCACGCCGCGCGCCTCGCCGGCGCTGATGAGCGGCGCGAATACGAGCGACAGGGCAGGCTCGCCCTGGATGGCGGTCGCGTCCTCTCCCGCGGCGGCTGCCACGCCGGCTACGTTTTCGTTGACGATCAATGGCTCTCGGGAGTCGATCACCCGCCCGCGCATGCCGCTGAGGGGGATCGGCTGGTCCGGGAAGCGCACACCGCGCTCGATGGCGTACGGAAAGTGGATCGTCTGGCCGCCGGGATCCACGATCCCGATGTCGACGACCTGGGCGTCGAAGATCTCGCGGATCTTGTCGCCGACGAGCTCGTACATCGTCTGCATGTCGAGGTTCTCGGCCAGGCCCTGCTGGACGCTGTTGATGATCTCCAGCTGGGCCGCCCGTTCGTCGGCCTCGCTCAGCAGGCGGCGCGTCTCGTCGAACAGCCGCACGTTCTCGAGCGCCACGCTCAGGCTGGCGGCCAGGGTGGTCAACAGCCGGACGTCCGCATCGCTGAAGGCATCGGTGCTGTCCAGGTTCTGCAGGGAGATTCGGCCTCGCACCTCGCCCGCCACGGTCATCGGCACCATGAGGACCGCGCGGGATGGCTCGCCCTGGGTCACGGGCCAGGTGATGCCCTGCGCGCGTTCCCAGGCCTGGACGTCGTTGACGAGCACCGCCGCCCTGGTCGTCAGCAGCTGCTGGGTCAGCGGGCTGTCGCTGATGGGGGTCGGGTCGTCCGGGTAGCGCACCCCGCGCTCGATCGCGTACGGGTAGCGCGTCAGGTTCGCCTCGACGTCGAAGATGCCGATATCGACGACCTGGGCGTCGAAGATCTCCTGGATCTTGTCGCCGACGAGGTCGTACATCGACTGCATGTCGAGGTTGGTGGCCAGACCCTCCTGGACGCTGGTGATGATGGCGAGCTCCGCCGCACGCTCATCGGTCTGGGTGAGGAGCCGTTTGGTCTCGTCGAACAGGCGGGCGTTCTCGAGGGCGACGCCCATGCTGGAGGCGACCGTGCTCAACAGCCGTTCGTCGGCATCTGTGTAGGCGTCGGTTTGCGCCGTCTCGAGGGCCATCACGCCGATGACGCGCTCGCCGGCCATGATCGGCACGCCCAGCCACGACTCGGAGGGCTCGCCGCCGATGTCGATGGCCAGGCCCTCCATCTGGGCCAGCCGGCCGATGCGCAGCGGCTGACGGGTCTGGATGACGCGTGAGGTGAGGCCCGCGCCGAGCGGAATCGGCTCGGTTCGTAAGCGGTCCCCGCCACTGATCTCGTATGCGAAGCGGATCGTCGTGGTGGGCTCGTCGTAGAAGGCGATGAAGATCGAATCGGCGGTGAAGATGTTGCGCACACGCTCGCCGACCAGCTCGACGATGCCGTCGAAGTCGAGCTGGCGCGCCAGCGCGGCGCCGATCTCGTTGACGACGGCCAGCTCGGCGTTGCGCTGCTCGGTCTCGGTGAGGAGGCGCCTCGTCTCGTCGAACAGGCGGGCGTTCTCGAGCGCCACCCCCATGCTCGACGCCAGCGTGGCCAGGAGCCGCTCGTCGGCCTCGCTGAAGGCGTACGGCTCCGGCCGGTCGATATTCACGACGCCGATCACGCGTTCCCCGGCGATGATGGGAACGCCGAGCCAGGACTCGTTCGGCGCTGACTCCTCCTCGGGCAGCCCGGCCAGTATCGCCCCGTGCGCCTCCGCCTCGACCAGGCTGTTGAGCCGCAGCGGCCGCTGGGTGGTGATGACCTCCGAGGTGAGCCCCGGTCCCAGCCGGAAAGGCTCCACGGCCACGCGCCGACCACCCTCCGTGAAGTACGGCATGGTCACCGTCTCCGTGGCGGCGTCATACAGGGCGATGGTGATCGAGTCGACGCCGAAGATCGCTCCCACCCGCTGGCCGACGAGCTCGATCACCGCATCGAACTCGACCTGGCGCGTGAGGGCAGCCATGATCTCGTTGACCACGGCCAGCTCGGCGTTGCGCTGTCGCGTCTCTTCGATCGCGCGGGCCCGCGTCAGCGCGGTGGCGATGTGCCGCGCCACGAAGGTGAGCAGCTCGAGGTCCGCTGCCGTGTGGTGGATCTCCGGTCGGTAGCTCTGGGTCACCACGGCCCCGATGGTCCGGCCATCGGCGATGAGTGGGGCACCCATCCAATCCACGCTCTCGACCCCGACCAGCGATGCGTCACCGCGCTTCACGATCTCCTGCTGTTGCGGCAGGTCGAGCAGCATCGGTTTGCCGGTTCGCAAGAGGTAGGCCGTGATCCCGGACGCATTGCCGGTGCCGTACGGCTCCCAGGCGTTGGGATCGGGGAGGTCAAGCTCGACCTCGTCGACGTAGAACGGGTAGTTGATCCGCTGGCGCTCGTCGTCGTAGAGGGCGATGTAGAAGTTGTCGGCGTACATCAGCTTGCCGACGATCTGGTGGATGGCGGTGTAGAACGAGGGCAGGTCCTGCGCGGCACTCGCCATCTCGGCGATGCGGTACAACGCCGATTGGACCGATGCCGCTGCCACCTCATCGGTCACCGGGGGGGACGCGGCGGCGACCTCCCCACGGGCAGCGCTGGAAGTCACCTTTCTGGTGCGGGTTCTCCGTCGCTGCTCGGGAACGGTGCTCACTCCTCCGGACGGCGGACCGTGCTCGAAACGGCCGCTGCCGCGTATTGTGCCCTGCGGTGGTTGGTCGCGTCGAGCCAACCGGCCGTCGGGCCCCGATTGCGGTCAGTGGCCGGCGTCGTCCTCGATCCGCGCGATGACCGGCAGGTGGTCGCTGCCCCGCCGGTCGCCGATTCCGGCATCGAGGGCACGCAGCCCCGGCGCCAGGAAGATGGCATCGAGGCGCAGCATCGGTCGCATCCATGGCACCGCCAGCGGGCGCCAGGTCGGGAGCGGCGTGTCACCG
>JAICQM010000111.1 GCA_025937875.1 Chloroflexota bacterium | reverse complement strand
CGGCGATAGATCTCGAACGGCAGGCCGACGATGAGGATCCAGTCGCCGATCATCGAGATCAGGCCGCCGGCCCACAGGCGCGCGAAGTTCGGCTGACGGAGGATGCGGAGCATCGGCCGATTATGGGTCGTGGGCGGGCGCCCGTAGAATGGCCGAATGTCGCATCCGATCCCCGGGCTGCCGCCTGGCTACAGCTCCCGTCCCATCGACCCGGCCACCGACGTCGGGCCGGTCAGCGCCCTGTGCAACGCCGCCTCGCAGGCCGAGGACGGGATCGACGAGCTGGACGAGAAGGTTCAGGAGGAGAGCTATCGCGCCCCGACGTTCGACCCGCTCACCGACGCGCTCTACGTCGGCGACGCCGCGGGCCGGCCGGCGGCCACCGCCGAGTACTGGGACAACGAGGAGTCGCACGTCAGCCCGTGGCTGTTCGCCCGGATCCACCCGGATCTCGTCGCCACGCCGCACGGCGCGGCGATCGGTGCCGCCATCAGCGGCTGGGCCGATGCCCGCGCCGCCACGACCCTGGCGCTGGCCGCGCCCGACCTGCGGGTGACGCTCACCGCCGAGGCCTCCGCGGCCAACCTGGCGATGCAGCGCATCTGGGAGGCCGCCGGCTTCCAGCACGTGCGGTCCAGCTGGGCGATGGAGATCGAGCTCGGGGCCGAGCCGCCCCCGCCGCCGACCTGGCCCGAGGGCATCACGGTGCGCAGTGCCATCCCCGGCGACGCCGAGTTCCGGGCCATCCACGACGTCGTCAACGACGCGTTCGCCGACCACTACGGGTTCGTGGAGGGCAGCCTCACCGACTTCGTCCACTTCTCGACCCAGATGACGCCATTCGACCCCGACCTGTGGCGGCTGGCGACCGATGGCGACGAGATCGCGGGCATCTCCCTCAATACGCCATATCGGCCGGGGATGCCCGACGTGGGCTGGATCAACACCCTGGGCGTCCGCCGCCCGTGGCGACGGCGGGGCATCGCCGAGGCGCTGCTGCGCGACGCCTTCACCCTCTACCACGCGCGCGGCGTGCGGCGCGTCGGGCTGGGGGTCGACGCCTCGAACCTGACCGGCGCGACGCGGCTCTACGAGCGGGTCGGCATGCACGTCGCGCGCGAGAGCCGCCAGTACGAAAAGCGGTTGCGCGAGGGCCGTGAGCTGCGGACGATGGAGCTGGCCGCGAAGGCGGGTTGAGGCCCGCCGGTTGGTTGGCTATACTCCGGCCTCGCCGGCACTCCACCACGTGCCGGCGGAACTCCAGTGGGTAGGTTGAGCAGGTGGTGAGCTCCGCTGACTGTAGATCAGCCGTCTTCGACTGTGGGGGTTCGATTCCCTCCCTGCCCACCACTCAATAGACGCTTCCGGCGGGACGAATCTGGGACCGATACCCAGATTTGCCAAGATAGACCGATGGTTGCCCAGGATCTGGGTGCTCGGTGACAATCGTCCGACCGGCGATGGCCGCCGGCAGGTGGCCGATTCGCGGGCCCACGTAGCTCAGTAGGCAGAGCACGTCCTTGGTAAGGACGAGGTCTCCGGTTCGAACCCGGACGTGGGCTCCAGTACCGCGCATCGACCCCTCCGCCGTTGATGCACCGGAGGCGACGCGTAGCCCGTGGATCCCAACGTCCTGCTCCCGCTGGCGTCGAGCGTCGTCTCGTTCATCTTCGCCGCCTTCGTCGTCGACCAGTGGCTCGAGCGTCGGCGGGCCTACCAGCTCGTCTGGTCGGCGGGGCTGCTGTGGTACGGGATCAGCGCCGGCACCGAGTTCCTCGGCGGCGCCTTCGGCTGGAACGAGCCGCTGTATCGGGCGTGGTACCTGTTCGGCGCGTTCGGCGTGGCTGCCTACCTGGGCCTCGGCACCATCTATCTGCTGAACCGGACCCGCTTTGGGTACTTCGTGGCCGTCTCGTTCCTGCTGGCCGGCCTCTTCTCGTGGCTCACGTCCGTCAAGTACGCCGGCGAAGGCACCCCCGCCCCGGCCCTGACCGTCGTGGCGGTGGTGGGTGCCTGCCTAGCGTGTGCGGCGGCCGTGGCGATCCTCACGCGGGTCGACCGACCCTGGGTCGGTCACGTCTCGGCCGGGATCCTGGTCGTCGCCTCCGCGATCGTGACCGTCCTCACGCTGACCGCTCCGCTCGCCGCGCCCGGCTACAGCCTCGACCCGAGCGGCATCCCGACCGGCGAGGCGATGCCGGCCGGGGTCCGCATCCTGACGCCGCCATTCAACATCGTCGGTGCCTTCGCGCTCGTCTTCGGGGCGGTGTACTCGGCCTACATCTTCATGCCCAAGGCCCGCGTCATGCGGATCACGACCAACGCTGCGCTCGTCGGCCCGCTGGCGCGCGGGGTGGCGGTGATCGTCAACTTCGTGGCCTCGGTCCCGGGCGCCATCACCGCCCTGCGGCAGGGGCGGCTCAACTCGCGGGTGCCGGCCACGGTGCTGATCGCCATCGGTGGCTTCATCCCCGGCTGGACCAGCGGCCTGTCGCGCTTCGGAGTGACATGGTCGTTCTTCATCGGTGAATTGCTCGGCGTGCTGTTCATCTTCGCCGGCTTCCTCGTCAGCATCGAGGTCTTCAGCGACGTGCGCCTTCCGTTCACGCGCATCGTCCTGGTGCGCCGCGATCGGCGGTCGCGACACGGTGACGTCGTTGACAGTCCGGGCCGGCCGGCCTAGAATCGCAGGGCTTTCCCCCCGGGACCCGACCGTACTGGCGCGTGAGCGGCGAACCGTCGCGCATCGGTCCATTCATCGGTCCACGGAGGGGATGAATCGAGTGAAGGAACACCTGTGGCCAAGGCCGAGAATCGACCGGTGATCGCGCTGGCGTGCACCGTCTGCAAGGAACGCACGTACAGCACCCGGAAGAACAAACGAAACGATCCCGGCCGGTTGGAGCTCAACAAGTTCTGCCCGCGCTGCCGGCAGCACCAGCTCCACCGGGAGACGAAGTAGACGGGTCTCGCGGAGGGGTGTAGCTCAATTGGTAGAGCACTGGTCTCCAAAACCAGCGGTTGCAGGTTCGAGTCCTGTCGCCCCTGCCACTCCCGTCCCATCGGTCGTACGCAAGAGTTAGGAACGAGCGAACCATCGTGGTAACTGGACTCCGCCGGTATTTCACCGAGAGCTGGTCAGAGCTGAAGAAGGTCGCATGGCCGACGCGTGAGATGGTCGTGCGCCTGACCCTGCTGGTGATCGCCGTGTCGGTGGCGGTCGGCGCCTACATCGCGGTGCTCGACATCCTGCTCCACACCGCGCTCGACCAGACGGTGCTGTAGCCATGGCCGAGGAGACCCGCGTCAACGAGGCCCGTGAGGCCGCCCGCCTGTCGCGCGAGGCGCCGCGCCCGGAGGAGCTGTCCGAGAGCGCCGCCAAGCAGTGGTACGTCATCCACACCTACTCGGGCTACGAGAACAAGGTGAAGGCGAACCTCGAGCACCGCATCGAGTCGATGGGCGTGGAGGACCAGATCTTCCAGGTCCTGGTGCCGATGGAGGAGGAGATCGAGATCAAGAACGGCCAGCGGATGACCGTCAACAAGAAGGTCTTCCCCGGCTACGTGCTGGTCGAGATGTCGATGACCGATGAGAGCTGGTACGTCGTGCGCAACACGCCCGGCGTGACGAGCTTCGTCGGTTCCGGCAACCGCCCCATGCCGCTCGAGGAGAGCGAGGTCAAGAAGATCCTCAAGCACATGGGGGTCGAGACGCCGAAGTTCAAGGTCCAGTTCGCCAAGGGCCAGAGCGTGCGCGTCAAGGACGGCCCGTTCGCCGAGTTCATCGGCACCGTCGACGAGGTCAACCCGGAGAAGAACAAGGTCAAGGTGCTGGTCAGCATCTTCGGCCGCGAGACGCCGGTCGAGCTCGACTTCCTGCAGATCGAGAAGCTCTAGGCTTCGGGGATCCGCGGCGCATATACGCGTATACTCCCGGCCCGAACGAGATACCCCGGCGGCGCATGGCGCCGCCGACCAGCGAGAGGGAGGGGCGCGAGCCCCGTCAGCACCTCGGAGGAACGAACACTTGGCAAAGAAGATCCGCGCCACGCTCAAGGTGCAGGCGCCCGCCGGACAGGCCACCGCGGCACCGCCGGTCGGCCCCGCGCTCGGCCAGCACGGCATCAACATCATGGAGTTCATCAAGGCCTTCAACGAGCGCACCGCCGACCTGCGCGGTTACGTCGTCCCGGCCGAGATCACGGTCTTCGAGGACCGCAGCTTCACCTTCGTCACCAAGGCGCCACTGGCCGCCGCGCTGCTCAAGCGCGCCGCCGGCGTGGAGTCGGGGAGCGCCGAGCCGAACCGCGAGAAGGTCGGCCGCGTCTCCCAGCAGCAGCTGCGCGAGATCGCGGAGCTCAAGATGGCCGACCTCAACGCCAACACCGTCGAGCAGGCGATGCGCATCATCGCCGGCACCGCGCGCAGCATGGGCATCGAGGTGACCGCCTGATGGGCCACGGCAAGAAGTACCTCGAGGCGGCCAAGCTGGTGGACGCCGAGCGCCGCTACGAGATCGGCGAGGCGGCGGAGCTGCTGCCGCAGATCTCCTTCACCAAGTTCGACTCGACGATCGAGGCGCACCTGCGCCTCGGGATCGACCCGCGCCACGCCGACCAGCTGGTGCGCGGGACGGTGGTCCTGCCCCACGGCACGGGCCGCACGACGCGGGTGATCGTCTTCGCCCAGGGCGAGAAGGCCCAGGAGGCCCTGCGCGCCGGTGCCGACGAAGTCGGCGGCGACGACCTGGTCAAGAAGATCGACGACGGCTGGTTCGAGTTCGACGTGGCCGTCGCCACGCCGGACATGATGGGCACCGTGGGACGGCTGGGAAAGAAGCTCGGTCCCCGGGGCCTGATGCCGAACCCCAAGTCCGGCACCGTGACGTTCGACATCGAGCGCGCGGTCGGCGAGGTGAAGTCGGGCCGGATCGAGTTCAAGGTAGATCGGGCCGGCATCGTCCACGTCCCGGTGGGGCGGGCCAGCTTCACCCCCGAGCAGCTGCGCGCCAACGTGGCGGCCCTGGTCGATGCGGTGAACCGCGCCAAGCCATCGGGCGCCAAGGGCACCTACATGCGCACCCTGACCCTGGCCCCGACCATGGGCCCCGGCGTGCGCGTCGACATCGGTTCTGCACTCCAGGCCGCAAACGCCTAGGATTACGCTCCGCAATTCAATAGCAGCCACAGACCGCGATGTGCCCGGGTGGAAGTCCCGGGCCAATCACCGAGCCATAGAGCCCGGCGGCACGCGCAGGCACGCATGACCACCTCGGGCGCGGTGCGCCCCCACGGTCCTCGCGCCTGACGTGCGCGCAGGACCGTTTTTCGTTCATGGAGGTGGAGACAACCGAACCGATGCCGACCGATGAGAAGCGCCAGGCGGTTGCCGAGCTCGCGGACCTGATCCGCAACAGCTCGGCGATGGCCGTGGCCGACTACCGAGGCCTGAAGGTCTCGGAGATGCAGACGGTGCGGCGGTCGCTGCGCGACGCTGGTGTGCAGCTGCACATCGCCAAGAACCGCCTGCTGAAGATCGCCGCCGACGAGGCCGGCACCGAGGAGCTCAAGCCGATGCTCTCCGGGCCGACCGCGCTGGCCACGATCGACGGTGACGAGGTGGCCCTGGCCAAGGCGCTGCAGGAGGCCTTCCGCCCGTACAGCCGGGTGGTCACCCTGCGGGGCGGCATGCTCGGCAACCGATCGATCGACGCCGCGCAGCTGTCGCGGCTCGCGTCCCTTCCGCCGCGCGAGGTGCTGCTGGCCAAGCTGGCCGGTGGCATGGCGGCGCCCATCAGCGGGATGGCCGGCGTCCTCGCCGGGAACCTGCGCAACCTGGTCGGGGTGCTGAGCGCCGTGGCCGACAAGAAGCGAGAGACGGAGGGCGGCACGGCCGCCTGACGCACACGACACAGGAGACGAGACAGACGATGGCAACCAAGACCCTGGACAAGGACGCGATCCTCGAGGCGATCGACACCATGACGGTGCTCGAGCTCAGTGAGCTCGTGAAGGCCTTCGAGGAGCGCTACGGCGTGACCGCCGCGGCCCCGGTGGCCGTGGCCGCGGCCCCCGCCGCGGGCGGTGATGGCGCCGCTGCCGGCGGCGCGGCCGAGGAGCAGACCGAGTTCGACGCAGTGCTGACCGAGGTCGGCGCCAACAAGATCCTGGTCATCAAGGCGGTGCGCGAGCTGACCGGCCTCGGCCTCAAGGAGGCGAAGGACCTCGTCGACGCCGCCCCCAAGGCGGTGAAGGAGGGCGTCGCGAAGGAGGAGGCGGAGCAGGTCAAGGAGAAGCTGGCCGAGGCCGGCGCGACCGTCGAGGTCAAGTAGCCGCCCGATCCCAACTCCTGCTCATATGGTTCACGAGCCGGCCCACGTGGCCGGCTCGTTTCCGTCTCCGGCGTGCATGGCACGGCGCCGAGCGCGGGGGCAGAGGTACCGGCGCGGTCGGTACCGTCCGGAGGGTGGCGTCAGCGACACAGCGCCCCGATACTCGACGCACGATGCCGCGACGCCCGTGGCGGCGCCCGGTACCCGTGGCCGCCGCCGATGAATCCAAGCAGTACCTCGCCGCCTGGGGCCTGGACCCCGGCCAGTGGCGGCCTGTCGGTTCGCTCGGGACGG
>JAICQM010000107.1 GCA_025937875.1 Chloroflexota bacterium | reverse complement strand
GTCGCGGCGTCACGTGCAGGTGGTGGGCGAGGCGAGACTCGAACTCGCACGTCTTGCGACACCGGCTCCTAAGGCCGGCGCGTCTGCCATTCCGCCACTCGCCCGCTCGCGGACCGTGCCGCGGAGTCTACCAACCGCCCGCCGTCAGCGCCCCTCGCGGGAGCGGGCGCTCATCCCGGAGTAGTCGGTGCGCTGGTCGGCATCGCGCGCCGCGGCCATCTCCCGCTGCGCCGGGGAGCGCGTGACGTCGTCCTTGGCATGGCGCGGGTCGGGCTCGGCCGCCCCGCCCGCGGTGCCGATCGCATCGAGCGGAGCGATTCCGCTCGGCGGCTCACCTGACAGGAAGCGCTCGACGAGCTTGCGTCCCGCTGCCGCAGCCACGATCGTCGCGATGGCCTCCGCGGCCTTCCAGCCGGTGCGCCCCGCGCCGGGGGGCCCGTCGGCCATCGCCTTGACGAGCTCCTTGCGGGCCTTCTTGTTCTTCATCGGGTCGGTGCGCCAGCGGGCCAGCTCCGAGGCCAGCGCCTCGCGCGCCTCCTCCGTCTTCGGCGCCACGGTGTCGACCCACGACTGGAGCGACCTCGGCAGGGCGTCGTACGCCTTCTCCGGAGTGCTCGGGAAGAGCCGGCGGCGGGCGAGGCGCGCCACGCGCATCGGTCCACCCGCCAGCAGGAAGACCGCACCGGCGGCAATGCCGGCAGCCAGCGCCGGGTTCTCCTTGAAGCGCTTGCGGACGTCGAGACTGTCGCGGAGCCGCTCGGCGGTCCGGTCCAGCTGGGCGCGATGCGCCTCGACGGCTAGTCGCGCCTGATCAGGCGTTTGGCCCACGCGATGTCCTCCTTGACCGATTCAATCGTGCGCTCCGGCGTCGGCTTCACCTGCTTGAGCTCACCGATACCGCGCCACACCAGGAGCCCGGTGACGACGATGAGCAGCAGGAGCAGAAGGAGCGCCACCCACCACAGCCCGATGACGAAGAGCGCGGCCACGATGATCGCGAGCAGCGTGATGAGGCTGAGCAGGGCGACCACGAGGGCGATGGCGAGGCTGATCGACCCCGACTTGACGTGGCCAGCCGAGGCGGCCATCTCCGCCTTCGCCGACGCGACCTCCAGGCCGGCGAGCGTGCGGATGCCGCCGATGAGCTCGCGGGCCAGGGTGAAGGCGCTCTTGCGCTTCGGCGGTGGGGCGGATTGGGACATGAAACCTCTCGTGCCGTGGGTGCCTGGCGACGGGCGGTGTCGCTGAGGCGCGCCGATTCTACCAAGTGCAGGTGCGGTGCCAGCCAGGCCCGCTCGGGACGCGGGCTTCCACCTCGGCTATCCTGTCGCGCCAATGGCCAAGCGACGACGCACCCAGCAGATCCAGCGCCGGACGACACGTGCCAGCGAGGAGGCGATGAACCGCCCGCTGACCGCCAGCCGCGGCTTCGACCCGCGTCTGCTGATCGTGGGCGGCGTGCTCCTGGTGGGAACCATCGCCCTCATCGTGGCCCTGGTTGCGATGAGCGGCCCCAGCCCGAATGCCGGCACCTTGCAGCAAGATCGCGGTGGCGGCCACGTCACCGACGGCACCGATGTGCGTGCCGGCGACCCCGCGGCCTACGCGTCCACCCCGGCGACGTCCGGACCGCACTGGGGCACGACGGCCAACTGGGGCGTGTACACCGACCCGCAGGCCGAGTCGCAGCTCGTCCACAACCTCGAGCACGGTGGGATCGTGATCTGGTACCAGCCGGACCAGGTCGACGATGCGACGCTCAGCCAGCTCACCGACTGGGTCAACGGCCAGGTGCGCTCGACCCGCTTCAAGGTCATCCTGACGCCATGGGCGGGCGCGGACCTCGGCCATCCGATCGCGGTCACGGCCTGGAACTACCTGCTCTACCAGGACGCGTTGGATCTCAGCCAGATCCAGGGCTTCATGGATGCCCACTACGGCCGCGCGCCCGAGCCCAATGGCGGACCGGGCCAGCCGGCGGTCTGACCGCCCGGGGTCGCCCGCGGCCGGTTGCGATGACGCACCCGCTCCGGCATCATGCCGGCGGGCGACTAGCTCAATTGGCAGAGCAAGAGACTCTTAATCTCTAGGTTCAGGGTTCGAGTCCCTGGTCGCTCACCATTCCTTCGAGGCCGGCCCGCGTCCCACCCCGCGGTGCCGGCCTCGCTTCATGTCCGGCACCGCGCACCTCCGGTCGCCGCCGTTCCATCGGCCGGGCAGGCCGGTGGGGACACCCGGAGGCGATGCCGGCAGGGAGGTGCTAGGCTCGGCGCCTGCCAATGATGAGGACCGCCGCGCGGCCGGATCGGCGCGCGTGGTGGACGAACGCTCCCGATTGCCAGGAGGTCATGCGTGCCTGACATCTCGTTCGAACGCCACCGGCTGGCGAACGGCCTGCGAATCGTCGTGGCGGCGGATCGGTCCGCCCCGATCGTGGCCGTCAACCTGTGGTACGACGTCGGGAGCAAGCACGAAAAGCCGGGCAAGACCGGGTTCGCCCACCTGTTCGAGCACATGATGTTCCAGGGCAGCGAGCACGTCGACAAGGGCGAGCATTTCGCCCTCGTGCAGGCCGCCGGTGGGACCCTGAATGCCTCGACCTGGCTCGACCGCACCAACTACTTCGAGACGATGCCGTCGCACGAGCTCGAGCTCGCCCTGTGGCTCGAATCCGACCGGATGGCCAGCCTCGTGCCGGCGATGACCCAGGAGAAGCTGGACAACCAGCGCGACGTGGTCAAGAACGAGCGGCGGTGGAGCGTCGACAACCAGCCGTACGGAACGTGGGACGAGAAGCTCCAGGAGCTGCTGTACCCCGAGGGGCATGGCTACCATCACTCGACGATCGGATCGATGGAGGACCTGTCGGCGGCTTCCCTCGACGACGTCAAGGAGTTCTTCGCCACCTACTACGCGCCCAACAACGCGGTCCTCACGATTGCCGGCGACGTCGACGCGGCCGAGGCGCTGGCACTCGCCGAGAAGCATTTCGGACCCGTCCCGGCCAATCCCGACCTGCCGCCGCCACCCGACCTGTCGCTCGAACCGCACCTCGGCCGGGAGGTGCGCGAGGTGGTCCCTGACCAGGTCCCGCTGGCGCGGGTCTACCTCGCCCACCGGGCGCCGGTGTTCGGCGACGACCGCTTCCGGGCGGTCGAGGTCGCCGCCGATCTGCTGGCGGCCGGCCGCGCGTCGCGCCTGTACGACGTGCTCGTGCGGCGGGCGCGTCTTGCACAGGACGTGGCCGCGTTTCCGTTCCCGATCGTCGGCGGCGCGTCGATCTTCGCGCTGTGGGCCACGGCCCGGCCCGGCGTCGAGCCGGCTGCGCTGGAATCGGCGCTGGTCGACGAGATCGACCGCCTGGCGACAGAGGGTCCGAGCGATGCCGAGCTGGAGCGGGTGCGCAACCTGCACGCGGCCGGCGCGGCGTCGAGCCTGGAGCGCGTCAGCGAACGCGCGGACCGCATCAGCATGTACACCTGCCTCTTCGACGAGCCGGAGCGCATCAACGACGAGGTTCCCGGTTACGCCGCGGTGATGGCCCGCGACGTGCGCGACCTGCTGAGCACGGTGGCCCGGCCGGACAACCGCCTCGTCCTGACCTACGTGCCCGCCGAGGCACCCACCACCCCGGCCCCCACGGAGACGGACCGATGACCCGCGCCGCCAACCCGCTGCGGCCGGCGCCCGGCGCCCCGCGGCCGTACCGGTTCCCCGACTTCCAGCGCCGATCGCTGTCCAACGGGCTCACGGTGTGGCTCGTTCCGCTCGCCGACCGCGGCCTCGTCAACGTGCACCTGCTGGTTGACGCCGGCGCGGCGGCCGAGCCCGAGGAGCGCGCCGGCGTGGCCGCACTGACCGCCCAGCTGCTGGTCACCGGCACGCGGCGGCTGGACGCCGCCGCGTTCGCGGCCGCCACCGAGCGGCTGGGCATCGAAGTCAGCAGCGAGTCGAGCTGGGATTCGGCGCGCGCCGCCTTTCAGACGCTCCCCGAGCACGTCGACGAGGGGCTGGCCCTGCTGGCCGAGATGGTCAGCGAGCCGCGGCTGGACGGCGACGAGTTCGAGCGCCTCAAGGGTGAGCGCCTGGCCGACATCCTCCAGGCCCGCGCCGATGCGGGACGCCTCGCCGACGAGATGTTCCTGCGCACCCTCTATGCCGATGGCGTTCCTTACGCGCGCCTCTCCGCCGGCTCGCCGGAGTCGGTCGAGGCCCTGACCGTCGACCACGTGCGCGACTTCCACGGCGGCCACTGGGGGGCCGGCACGGCGCACCTCATCATCGCCGGCGGGTTCGATCCCGCCACTGCCATGCGCTCGGTCGAGCAGCATCTCGGCGGCTGGGCGGGCGGCGGGCCTGGCCACCGCACGATCGACGTGCGGGCGGGCGGCGGGCGCCGCGTCGTCATCGTCGATCGGCCCGGATCGGTCCAGTCGGAGCTGCGGGTGGGCCACATCGGGATCCAGCGCGCTCACCCGGAGTACTTCCCAGCCCTGGTCATGGCCGCGGTGCTGGGCGGGGTCTTCGGCAGCCGCCTCAACCTGCGCCTGCGGGAGGAGCTGGGCTACACGTATGGCGCACACGCCGCCTTCGACCCGCGCCGGGCCCCCGGTCCGTTCACCGCCCGCGCCGCAGTGCAGACCGAGGTCACCGCGCCCGCCATCCGCGAGCTGCTGGCACAGCTCGATCGCCTGCGGGCGGAGGCACCCTCCGCCGCCGAGCTGGCGGAGGTTCGCGACTTCATGATCGGCGTCTTCCCGCTCCGGTTCGAATCGACCGGCGGCGTCGCCGCGGCGATCGAGCCGCTGGCGGTGTACGGCCTCGATGACGACTACTGGCAGACCTATCGGTCGAAGCTGGAGGTGGTGGGTCCGGCTGACGTGCAGCGGGTGGCCGGCGAGCTGATCCGGCCGGACGAGCTGTTGATCCTGCTCAGCGGCGACGCGGATGCGGTCCGCGATGCGGTCGAGGCCGAGGGCTTCGGGCCGCTGGAGGTCATGGCCGCCCCGTCGTGAGGGTCTGGGGCTAGGTTGGTGAGGCGGCGCCTTCGGTGGTGGTGGCCATGGCGGGCGCCGCGGGAAACCGGAGCGCGAAGACGGCCTGTGGCCGGCGTTGCTCGAGCTCCACGGATCCTCCCTGCGCGTCCATCGTGGCGCGGACCAGGAACAAGCCGAGGCCCAGCCCCCGCCCGCCGGTGACCCGCTCGCGAAACAGGGTGCCGGCCACGTCGTCGGCGATGCCGGGCCCGTCATCTCGGACGCGCAGCACGACCGGGTCGCCGAGCACGGTCTCGATGTGGATCGCCCCGGTGGGCGCCGAGTATCGATCCGCGTTGGTGAGCAGGTTGGTGATCGCGCCCTCGGCGAGCTGCCGATCGCCGATGACGTGGGTCACGGGCGGCATGTCGAGGTGCACCGTCCGCTCGCTGCCACGCGCCCGCAGGCGCTCGATGGCGGTATCCACCGCCACGCTGAGGTCGAAGCGCTCCCGTACCGCCTCGACGCGCCCGGTATCGGCTCGCGAGTAGAGCTCGAGGCGCTCGAGGATCGCAATGGCAGCCTCGATCGAGTCGAGGGCGCGCACCCCGTGTGAGCGAGCGCGACGTGAGACATCAGGGTCGCGCTGTGCGAGCTCGACGCGCGCCTTGGCCACCGCCAGCGGATTGCGCAGCTCGTGGGCCACGAACGACGCGAAGCGTGAGAGTCGCCGTCGCGCGTCCTCCTCCTTGCCCACGTCGCGCATGAGGACAACGCAGCCGCCGCCCATGACCGGCGTGCCCTCGACGTCGATGAGCAGGTCGCGCCCCGAGGTCGGCAGGCGCACGAGGATCCGGCGCCGCAGCGACCCGGTCTGGGCGCGCAGCTGGGGCAGGTCGGCCTCCAGCAGGGGCGTGCCCTGCTCGTCGCGTGGATCGGCCAGCCGGCGCCAGTCGGCGGGAGGCAGCTCGATGAAGGCGCGCCCGAACAGGCGAAGCGCGGCGCGGTTGCCGTAGCGGCCGCGCCCGTCAGTGCCGTAGACGATGAGCGGCTCCGGAATCGCCTCCGCCACCTCGGTGAGCCGGGCGCGCTCCTGCTCCGCGCGCGAATAGGCCGCGGTCAGGGCCTCCTGCGTGGCCTGCAGCTCCTCCTCGCGGAGCTCTCCCTCGCGGCCGAGAACTACCAGGGCGTCCCGCGCCCGGCGCGCCGCCTCGTACGACTGCTCCTCGTGGCGAATGAGCAGGATGAGGATCGGTCCAACCAGGATCGCCAAGCCGAGGCGCACGATGTCGGCGGTGAGCACGGGGCCGCCGCCCGCCAGCCCGAACCCGACGATGGCGCCGATGACGGAGGCGAAGTAGGCAGCCACGGCCGCCAACCACCCCAGCACGAGTCCCACCGCCACGATGACCAGGATCGAGAGCATCCCGGCCACGATGCCCGCGCCGAGCCAGATCCCCATGGCACCGGACATCAGGCCGACGGCGGCGCCGGCGACGACCTGGACCCCCGCCCGCGGCCGCGGCCGACGGGCGTCGGTCAGCCGCTCCATGCGCTCCCTCACGCCGGCTGAGCGCCGCGACTCACGCGCTCCGCCCGCCGCTCCGCGGCGCGCGCGGCTCGGTCGCGGGCGCGACCCAGGCGGGTGCGCGCGGCCGCGATGCGCCGTACCGGGTCGCCGCCGATCCGCCGAGCGTCGAGCGCCGCGGGATGGGCGCCGCGGGCGATCGCCGCCAGCAGGGTTGACGCCCGGTCGAGCTGGCCCGCCTCGGTGAGCAGCTGGACCAGCGAGTACCAACG
>JAICQM010000227.1 GCA_025937875.1 Chloroflexota bacterium | reverse complement strand
GCTAGACTGCACGCATGGCCCTCCGCCTGGCGACCTGGAACGTCAACTCGCTGAAGGCCCGCCTGGAGCGGGTGCTGGCGTGGACCGAGCGACACCGGCCCGACATCCTCTGCATGCAGGAAACGAAGCTGGCCGACGACGCCGTGCCGCTGCTCGACTTCAAGGCGCTCGGATACGACGTCGCGCATCACGGCCCCGGGCAGTGGAACGGGGTGGCCATCGCGTCCCGCATCGGCCTGGACGAGGTCGTCGCGGGCCTGCCGGCCGCCGACGGCTGGACCGATGACGGCGGACGCTTCCTCGCCGCCACCTGCGGCGGCGTGCGCGTGGCCAGCATCTACGTCCCCAACGGCCGCGCCGTGGATTCCGAGTTCTACCTCGCCAAGCTGGACTGGCTCGAGCGGCTCGCCGGCTGGCTGGACGACAACGATCCGGCCACCGAGCTGGCGATCTGCGGCGACTACAACGTGGCGCCGGAGGACGCCGATGTGTGGGACGTCAACGCGGTCCACGGTGCGACCCACGTCTCGCCCCGTGAGCGGGCGGCGGTGGCGAAGCTGCGCGCGTGGGGCATGGTCGACGTCGTCCGCCAGTTCCATCCCGAGCCCGGCTTCTTCTCGTGGTGGGACTATCGCGCGGGCCACTTCCACAAGAACTTCGGGATGCGGATCGACCACGTGTACGTCACGCCCGCGCTGGCGGCGCGGGCGGTGGCCGCGGAACGAGACCGCGATGCGCGCAAGCCATCGACCTATCCGGGGATTCCCTCCGACCACGCCCCGCTGATCGTCGACTTCAGCTGATCGGGGCGACCTCGACGCGGCGCTCGGTGGCCTTCGGGTAGTTGAAGCGCAGCATGGCATCGGCCTCGGCGCGGACCGCAGCCTCCTCAGCGGCATGCAGCGGTCGGACGGTGTCAACCCGGGCGGTCACGCGCGAGCCCTCGACGCTGGCGTACCACGCCCCCGCCACGCGCCCGTCGACGAGCAGGTAGCTCGGGTACGGACCTTCGCGGTAGGTGAGCTTCTCGCGCGCCTCGCCGTCGCCGAAGCGGGATCGGTCGGCGTGGGAGAGCAGCACGTTGTCGTAGTCGGCGAGGAAGCGGACCGGCGCCGGTGTCGCGGGATCGGGCCGCGGGGCCCCGGGCAGGTCGAAGAGCTCGCGACCGTCCGCGCCTTGCAGGACCAGCAGCTCCGGGCGCAACTGCTCGAAGGCCGCTCCGAGACGCGTGACGCCTGCCCACATCTGGGCGTCGGCAATCGATGCCGGGCCGTAGGCGGCGAGATAGCGACGCAGGATCGGGAGCGGGTCGACGCGGGACGGGATGGAGGTCCCGAGCCACGCGTCGAGGGGGCTGAGGCGGACCGCGCCACCCCGGCCCCATACCCCGCGTGGAGGCTCCTGGACCAGCGCGACCAGCGCCTTCGCGGCGTTGGTGATCACGATGTGGTCGGTTGCCTGCGGCCAGTGCGCGCTGACGATGGCGGTGAGCTCGCTCGGGGTCCGCGGCGCGGCCGTCGTGGCTGACCGCACCACCTCCGCCAGCTCACCGAGGTCGATGCCACGCAGCGCCTCCAGCCACTTCCCGCGGACCGACCGCTCGATGACCGGCTGCGTGAACGCCCGCAGGACCGGCGCGTCCGCATCGGTCACGAGGTGGATCGTCTGGCGCATGAACCACGAGCGCACGAGGCGCCGCTCCTCGAGGAGCCGGCCGGTGGCCTCGGGGTCGAAGTCGCGCAGGCGGGACCACAGGGTCAGGTACCAGCTCTTGGGCGTCTGGGCCTGGAGGCCGACGAGGTGACCGATCGCCTCGTACGGGTTCATCGCCGCACGCTCGAGGAGGTGCTGCCGAGCCAGCGTGGCGCGGTTGAGTGCGAGATCCCCGATGACCGGCGGTGCGCTCCTCATCCGAGGCGGCGCAGCGCGCCGGCGATCTCGCGTCCGGCCTTGGTGCGCGGCCACGTCACCCGCCGCCCGCCCACGAACCGGCGATAAGCCTCGATCGCGGTCGCCAGCGCGGGGATGAAGTACGGATCCTCCATCGGTCTGAAGTCGGCCTCGAACCAGATGCCGCGCACCTGGAGGTCGGGGCTCGCCTTCTCGCGCCGGGGTTCGATGCGACCGACCAGCCGATCGCCGAACAGGATGGGCAGGGCGTAGTACCCGAAGCGCCGCTTGGCGGCCGGGGTATAGATCTCCCAGATATAGTCGAACTCGAACAGCGTGCGCATGAGGCGCCGATCCCAGATCAGCGGGTCCAGCGGCGCGACGAAGGTCACCGCCGGCGGGGTCGGCTCGTGCTCCGCCTCCTCGAGGATCGGGAGCTCGTCGGCGAGCACGTAGCGAGGCGCCTTCTGGCCCTCGACCTCGGCCGGCACCAGGATACCCTCGTCGACCATGGCCGCGATGCGGCGGGGCCGGTCCTTCGCGTCCCCGGTGGCGTAGAAGATCTCCGCCTGCCCGGTGGCGCCCATGAGGCCGATGGCGCGGAAGCGCGACAGTAGCCGGTGCCGGTTCGCCACCTCCTCCGGCTCGCGGACCGCGAGCAGCTCGGCCGGAACCAACCGCTCGATGAGGTCGTAGAAGCGGCGGCTTCCCTCGCGGCGCTGGATGCCGACCTGGCCGGTGACGAACAGCGCCTCCAGCACGGCCCGCG
>JAICQM010000114.1 GCA_025937875.1 Chloroflexota bacterium | reverse complement strand
GGCGAGCGTGCCCTGGACGGGCGCGCCGCGCCGCCACGCGGGCTGACCCTCGAGCGGGTCGAGTACGAATCGAAGAGCAACGCTGGCCCCGAACGGTCGGAGCCGGGACAATGAGCCAAGGTAGCCGGAGAGCGACGCAACCGTGAAGACATACGCCGTCAAGGCGAGCGAGATCGAGCGAGGCTGGTGGGTGGTCGATGCGAGCGACCAGACCCTCGGCCGCCTCGCCACGCGCATCGCGACCCTGCTCGAGGGCAAGCACAAGCCGATGTACTCGCCCCACATCGACACCGGCGACCATGTCGTGGTCATCAACGCCGCGAAGGTCCGGGTCACGGGCGACAAGCTGGTCCAGAAGCGGTACTACCGCCACAGCAACTATCCGGGTGGCCTCAAGGAGGAGAGCCTGGAGCGGTTGATGGCGCGCAAGCCGGAGCTGGTCATCGAGCGCGCGGTGAAGGGCATGCTCCCGCAGAATCGCCTGGGCCGCGCCATGTTCAAGAAGCTGAAGGTCTATGGCGGCGGGGATCATCCGCACGCCGCACAGCAGCCGGCGACGGTGGAGTTGTAAGTGAGCACGAACTACATCTACGGCACCGGCCGTCGCAAGACGTCGGTGGCCCGCGTCCGGCTGGTGCCGGGTGACGGCAGCATCATCGTCAACGGCAAGCCGGTCGACGAGTACTTCGGCCGCACGCCGACGCTCGGCGGGCTGCGCCTACCGTTCCGTGTCACCGAGACCGACGGCCGGTACAGTGCCAGCGTCCTGGTCGCCGGTGGCGGCGTCTCGGGCCAGGTCGGCGCCGTGCGCCACGGCATCGCGCGCGCCCTGCTGCGCGCCCATCCGGATGCGCGGCCGGCGCTGCGCGAGGCGGGTTTGCTGACCCGCGACCCGCGCGCCAAGGAACGCAAGAAGTACGGCCTCAAGCGGGCTCGCAAGGCACCGCAGTACACCAAGCGCTGAGCGTCGCGCACGCTCGACCACGACCATGGGCCCCGGCGGAAGCGTCGGGGCCCGATGGTATCCTTCTGACCCGTGCTTGACGCCATCTCGGAGTTCTTCCGAACGTATCTGCAAGGCACCTGGACGTCGCTCATCGACATCCTGCTGGTGGCCCTCGTCATCTACGGGCTGTTCGTCCTCATCCGTGGCACGCGGGCGGTGCGGATCGTCATCGGCCTGTCCATCCTCTACCTGGTCTACCTCGGCGCGCGGCTCGTCGGCCTCGAGCTGCTGACCCGGCTCATGGAGGCCGGTGCGGTGGTCGGCCTGTTCGCGGTGGTGGTCGTCTTCCAGCCCGAGCTGCGGCGCGTGCTGGAGCAGATCGGCCGGGTCGGTTCGGTCAACCGGTTCTTCGTCTCGCACGACGTCGCTTCGGCCGAGCGGGTGGCGGGGGAGATCAGCCGTGCGGCGCGCCTGCTGGCCGGATCGCGGCATGGGGCGCTCATCGCCATCGAGCGCGAGACCGGCCTCGGCGATCTCGTCGCCGACTCCGGCGTCCCGGTCCACGCCGACCTGCGGGCCGAGCTGCTGGTCACGATCTTCTACCGCGGCACCGCCCTCCACGACGGCGCGGTGGTCGTCTCCGGCGAGAAGATCGTGGCCGCCGGCGTCCTGCTGCCCCTGTCCCAGAACGTGCTCGACTCGGAGCGGTACGGCACGCGGCATCGGGCGGCGATCGGGATCAGCGAGCAGACCGATGCGATCATCATCGTCGTCAGCGAGGAGACCGGCAGCATCAGCCTCGTCCTTCGCGGCCGGATCGAGCGCAACCTGTCGGAGGAGCACCTGCGCCGCCGCATCTTCAACCTCATCCGGCCCCAGGCCGGGCGACGCCCCGTGCCATTCCTGCGCCGCACCCTGGAGGGGCGGTGGGGGATCGGCCGCGGCGACGATCCGCAGCCGCCGCCCCACAGCGCCGATCCCGACGAGCGCCTCCTCACGCCGCACGACGAGGCGCGCGGCACGGCGCCGGTCCCGACCCACGTCGATCGGCGGCCGTAGATGGCGTGGCTCGTTCGCAACTGGCACCTGAAGCTCGCCGCGCTGGCCCTGGCCACCATCCTGTACACCGGCTTCGTGTACTCCGGCACCTTCACCGAGCAGACGTTCGCCGGGTTGCCGATCCGCGACATCGGCCAGCCCCCGGGGACCTTCGTCAGCCCGCAGCAGCTGGGGACCGTGGACGTGCGGTACCGTGCCACCGCCACCGCGGCCGCGACGGCCGAGACGTTCGACGTCACCGTCGATCTCTCGGCCTACGACATGAGCCGCGCGGGCGAGCCGCAGGCCCTGGCGATCGCGGTCGACTCGCTCAGCGACGACGTCGACGTCCTCGGCTACTCGCCGAACACGGTGTCGGTGACCATCGACCCGCGTGAGACGCGGCAGATCCCGGTGGTGGTCGAGATCGGCGCCGCCCCGGAGGGGCTCATCATCGGCCGCCCCACGCTCAGCGTCCGCAACGTCACCGCCACCGGTCCGGCCAGCGTCCTCGACCAGGTCGACCACGCGCGCGCGGTCGTCCGCATCGACCAGAGCGGGCTCTCGGTCAGCAACCAGTTCGTCCTGGAGGCGGTGGACGTGCGGGGCGCCGTGATCGGCCCCACGCAGGGCGTCTCGCTGACGCCGGACACGGTGACGGTTACCATCGATGTCGAGCCTGCCGAGACGACGCGCGTCGTGCCGGTCCGCCCCAGCATCATAGGCACTCCGGCGGTGGGCTTCGCGATCGACGAGGTGACCGTGGACCCGCCGACCGTCACCCTCGAGGGCCTGCCGGCCGACCTGGAGCCGGTCACCGGCATCAACACCCAGCAGGTCTCGATGGCCGGCCTCGCCGCGAACCAGACGTTCGAGACCGAGCTCATCCTCCCCGACGGCGTCAGCCTCGCCGGTCCCGGCGACACTGCGGTGGCGGTGACGATCACCGTCACCCCGACCGATGCCAGCCGGACGTTCCTGGTCGGGGCCGCCTGCAGCAACGCGCCCGCGGGCGCCGCGTGCCTGCCGCAGACCGACCAGCTGGCGATCACCCTCAGCGGCCCGGCGGCGGTCCTCGAGGACCTGTCCGCCGCCGACCTGACGCTCATCCTCGACGTCGCCGGTCTTGGCCCCGGAACGCACCAGGTGACGCCGCAGCTGCCCGGCCTTCCCGAGGGGGTCGTTCCGCAGGGCATCTCGCCGGCGACGGTGACGGTCGTCGTGCAGCCGCCGGCCACGCCAACTCCGGCGCCGGGCTGACCGCCGCGACATGGGGCGCCTGTTCGGCACCGACGGCATCCGCGGCGTGGCGAATGTCGATCTCACCCCGGTGCTCGCGTACGACCTGGGGCGGGCGGTCGGGCACCACCTCGAGGCCGCCGGCCGCAGCGTGGTGATCGGCCAGGACACGCGGCGCTCGGGTGACATGCTCGTCGCCGCGCTGGCCGCGGGCCTGACCGCCGTCGGCGCTGACGTCGTCGAGCTGGGGGTGGTCACGACGCCCGGGCTGGCGTTCGTGGCCGGCAACGGTGACCACGTGGCCGGGATCATGGTCAGCGCCAGCCATAACCCTGCCGCCGACAACGGTCTCAAGGTCCTGTCCGGCGGGCGCAAGGTGGACGACGAGGCGGAGGCGATCCTGGAGCGCCTCATCTTCGCCGCCGACGCGCTGCCGGGGCGCGGCAACGACGAGCTGGGACGCGTGGTGCGCGACGGCACCGCGGTGGAGGCCTATCGTGACCATCTCGCCGATGCGGCCGGCGATGCGCTGCGCGGGCTGCGCGTCGTGCTCGACTGCGCCAACGGCTCCGCGGCCACGATCGCGCCGCGGCTGTTCGCCGACCTCGGGGCGGAAGTGACCGTCCTGGCCGCGGCGCCCGATGGGTCGAACATCAACCTCGATTGCGGGTCGACCCACCCGGAGCACATGCAGGCGGCCGTGCGGGAGCACGGCGCCGACATCGGCCTGGCGTTCGACGGCGATGCCGATCGCCTGATCGCCGCCGACGAGCACGGTGACCTGGTGGACGGCGACGCGGTGATGGGGATCTGTGCCCTCGCCCGCCTGGCGGCGGGAACGCTGCGCAACAACGTGCTGGTGGCGACCGTCATGAGCAACGGGGGTCTGGAGCGCGCGATCGGGGCCGCCGGGGGACGGTTGATCCGCACGCCGGTCGGCGATCGGCACGTGTACGAGGCCATGGAACGACACGACGCGGTGCTCGGGGGCGAGCAGTCGGGGCACATCATCTTCCGCGACCGGGCGACGACCGGCGACGGGATCCTGACCGGGATCGAGCTGATCCGGGTCCTCCGTGCCGGTGACCAGCCGCTCTCCGCCCTGGCCGCCCGGGTGCCGAGGCTGCCGCAGGTGATGCTAAACTCAGCCGTTCGCCACAAGGACCAGTGGCAGATCGATCCTGCATTCAGTGCTGCCGTGGCCGAGGCCACGGAACGTCTCCGGGGGAGCGGGAGGATCCTGGTCCGGCCCTCGGGCACCGAGCCCAAGCTCCGGATCATGGTGGAGGGGGACGATCCCGACGAGATCGACGCCATCGCGCGCGAGCTCGACGAGCTGGCGCGGGCGCGTCTCAACTGACTTTCGACCACGGGAGGATGCCATGTGCGGCATCGTCGGCTACGTCGGACCGCGTGATGCGGCTCCGATCCTGTTGGAGGGGCTCCGACGCCTCGAGTACCGCGGCTACGACTCGGCCGGCATCGCGGTCCTGACCGAGAATGGCGAGGTGTTCGTCGAGAAGAAGGCCGGCAAGCTCACCAACCTGACCGAGCACCTCAACGGCGACGCCCCGGCCGGCCACCCCGGCATCGCCCATACGCGATGGGCGACGCATGGCCGTCCCAACGACACGAACGCCCACCCGCATACCGACTGCACCGGCAAGCTGGCGCTCATCCACAACGGGATCATCGAGAACTACGTCGAGATCAAGGCGCGACTGGCCGCCGGAGGCCACCGGTTCACAAGCGAGACCGATACCGAGGTCCTCGCGCACCTGATCGAGAGCCACTACCGTGGCGACCTGGTGGAGGCGGTGCGGACCGCCCTCAACGAGGTGCGCGGTGCGTACGCCATCGGCGTCATGCATACCGAGCATCCCAATCGCATCGTCGGGGCGCGGATGAACGTGCCGCTCATTGTCGGCCTCGGGGACGGGGAGGGCTTTCTCGCCAGCGACGTGCCGGCGATCCTGGAGCACACCAAGAACGTCGTCATCCTCCACGAGGGCGATATCGCCGACGTCACCCCGGAGGGGACCCGGATCCTGTCACTCGACGGCGCGGAGGTCCAGCGCGACGTCACCGAGATCCACTGGAACATCGAGGCTGCGGAGAAGGGCGGCTTCCCGCACTTCACGCTCAAGGAGATCTACGAGCAGCCGCACGCCATCCAGGAGTGCCTCCGCGGCCGCGTCGACCCGGCCGGCAACGTCCATCTCGAGGAGCTCGACGCGATCGCCGACAAGCTGCGCACCGCCAAGCAGGTCTACGTCGTCGGCTGCGGGACGGCCAGCTACGCGGCCCACGTGGGCGCCTACCTGCTCCAGGACTGGGTCCAGGTCGCCGCAACGATGCAGATCGGGTCGGAGATGCGCTACAGCCCGCCACCGATCGACTCGGACACGCTCGTCATCGGCGTCAGCCAGTCCGGCGAGACCGCCGACACGCTCGCCCCGCTCAAGCTTGCCTCGGAGCGCGGCGCGACGGTGATGGTCGTCACCAACGTCGTCGGCAGCGCCATCACCCGCGAGGCCGATGCGGTCTGCTACCTCCAGGCCGGCCCCGAGATCGCGGTGGCCAGCACGAAGGCCTTCGTGACCCAGGTGCTGCTGCTGCAGATGATCGCGCTGCACATCGCGCGGCTGCGCGGGACGCTGAGCGAGCACCGCGCCCGGACGTTCGGCCAGGCGTTGCGCGAGCTGCCACGCCTGGCGGCTGAGACGCTGCGTATCGCGCCTCAGATCAAGAAGCTCGCAAAGCGCTACGCGCACGTCCGCGACTTCATCTTCATCGGTCGTGGCGTCGGCTTCCCGATCGCGATGGAGGGCGCCCTGAAGCTCAAGGAGCTCTCCTACGTTCATGCCGAGGGCTACGCCGCCGGCGAGCTCAAGCACGGACCGATCGCGCTGCTCGACCCGGAGACACCCTTGGTGGCGATTGCCACCAAGGGCGCGATCTACGAGAAGGTCGCCAGCAACGTCGCCGAGGCGCGGGCCCGATCGGCGCCGGTGATCGCGGTTGCCACCATCGGCGACGACCAGATCGACCGCTACGCGCAGGACGTGCTGTACGTCCCCGAGACGCCCGAGCCGATCAGCCCGGTGATCGCCGTCCTTCCGCTCCAGCTGCTGGCCTACGAGGTTGCCGTGGCGCGCGGCACCGACGTCGACCAGCCCCGCAATCTCGCCAAGTCGGTCACGGTCGAGTAGGCAACGAGCCGCCTTGGCGCGCCACGAGATCGGCATCGACCTGATCGACATTGACCGGATCGCCGCCGTGCTGCGGCGTCACCCGGACCGCTTCCGGCACCGCGTCCTGACCGACGCCGAGCGCGC
>JAICQM010000226.1 GCA_025937875.1 Chloroflexota bacterium | reverse complement strand
CGAGGTTGTCGATTGCGCGCCCTCCTCTCCGTCTCGGACCGTGAAGGGATCGTTGAACTTGCCCGGGGCCTCACCGATGCCGGCATCGAGTGCTTCGCGACCGACGGGACCCGCGCCCACCTGACCGATGCCGGGATCGCCAACGTGCGGCCCGTATCCGACCTGACCGATACCTCCGAGATCCTCGGTGGACGGGTCAAGACCCTTCACCCGTCGATCTTCGCCGGGCTCCTCGCCCGGCGTGACCAGCCCGATCACCTGGCCCAGCTGGCCGAGCACGGGATCGAGCAGCTCGACATCGTGGTCGTCAACCTGTATCCGTTCGCCGACACCGTGGCGCGCGGCGGTGCGAGCCTCGACCAGGCCCTCGACCAGATCGACATCGGCGGGGTGGCCCTCCTGCGCGCCGCGGCGAAGAACTTCCCGGGCGTCGCCGCGGTCAGCACGCCGACCCAGTACGCATCGGTCCTGCTGGACCTCAAGGCCCAGTCGGCGATCAGCCCCGAGACCCGCCAGAAGCTGGCGGCCGAGGCATTCGCGCTCACCGCCGCCTACGACGCGCAGATCGCGAGCTATCTCAACCTCCAGGCCGGGACGCTGTTCCCGAGCCGCCTGACGATGGTGGTCGAGAAGAAGGCGGACCTGCGCTACGGCGAGAACCCGCACCAGGTCGGGGCGTTCTACGCCGATCCCGGCCAGCGCCGCGGCTCCATCAGTCGTGCGCACCAGATCGCCGGCAAGGACCTGTCGTTCAACAACCTGCTCGACCTCGACGCGGCGTGGGCCATCGCCAGCGACTTCAAGACGCCCACCGTGACGATCGTCAAGCACGGCAACCCGTGCGGCCTGGCCAGCGTGGTCGACCTGGCCGAGGGCTTCCGGCTGGCGCTCGAGGGGGACAGCGTCAGCGCCTACGGCGGGATCATCGGCGCCAACCGCATCGTCGACGAGTCGGCCGCGCGAGCCATCCGGCCCGGCTTCTTCGAGGCCATCGTGGCACCCGGCTACACCCCGGAGGCGCTCGAGATCCTGCGCACCAAGAAGGGGTTCGAGATCATCGAGGTCGCGCCCAACGACGAGGACGGGCCGGAGCTCGGCATCGGCAACTTCGACTTCAAGCGCATCGGCGGCGGCCTGCTGGTCCAGACGTTCGACAACCTGGAGGAGGATCGCAACAAGCTGCAGGTCGTCACCCAGCGACGCCCCACGCTCGAGGAGCTCACCGACCTGCTGTTCAGCTGGCGGGCGGTGCGCCACGTGAAGTCGAACGCGATCGTCCTGGCCAAGAAGCACGCCATGATCGGCATGGGCGCCGGTCAGCCCTCGCGCGTGGTGAGCGTCGAGGTCGCGCTGCGCAAGGCCGGCGAGCGCGCGCCGCTGTCGGTGATGGCCTCCGATGCCTACTTCCCGTTCCCCGATGGCATCCAGATCGCCGCCCAGGCCGGGGTGACCGCCATCATCCAGCCCGGTGGCAGCATCCGCGACGAGATGGCGATCGAGGTCGCCGACCGGCACCACATGGCGATGGTCTTCACCGGCCGCCGCCACTTCCGCCACTAGGCCGATGGAGCGCTAGCCACATGGACAAGCTGCTCAGCGTCGAAGCGGTTGCCGCCACCGAGGCCGGGGCGATCGCGGCTGCCCGGCTCATGGGTCGTGGCGACCGCGACGGGGCCGACCGCGCGGCAGTGGAGGCCATGCGTCGGGCGATGGAGGACGCCGAGATCAGCGGCACCATCGTCATCGGCGAGGGAGAGCGCGACGAGGCCCCGATGCTGTACATCGGTGAGAAGGTCGGCAACCCGGAGGCGGCGACCACGGTCGACATCGCGGTCGACCCGCTCGAGGGTACGAACCTGGTCGCCACCGGCTCGCCGAATGCCACCGCGGTCCTCGCAGCCGCGGAGCCCGGCGGCCTGATGCACGCCCCCGACACGTACCTGCGCAAGCTGATCGTCGGGCCCTCGGTGGCCGGCAAGGTGAGCATCAACGACCCGGTCGCGGTGACGCTGTCCACCGTGGCCTCGTCGCTCGGACGCAACGTGTGGGACATCACCGTCGTCATCCTCGACCGCCCGCGGCACGAGCAGCTCATCGCCGACGTGCGTGCCACCGGCGCGCGCATCAAGCTCATCTCGGACGGCGACCTCACCGCCGGCATCAACGCCGCCGTCTCCGGCACCGGGATCCACGCCGTGATGGGCACCGGCGGCGCCCCCGAGGGCGTGCTGGCCGCCGCCGCGCTGAAGTGCCTTGGCGGCGAGATCCAGGGCAAGTTCGAGTGGCGATCGCACGAGGAGAAGGAGCGTGCTCGGGCCATGGGCGTGAACGTGGACGACGAGGACGGCGTCTACTTCACCGATGACCTGGCGTCGGGCGAGAACGTCGTCTTCTCGGCCACCGGCGTCACGGACGGCGAGCTGCTGCGCGGCGTGCGCTTCTTCGGCGGCGGCGCGCGCACGCACTCCCTGCTGATGAGCTACGAGCGGGCAGTGATCCGGTTCATCGATACCGTCCACACCTTCGACCGCCAGATCCCGCCCCGCGTCCGCCTCTAGACCTTCCCGGCGGGCCCTCGTCGCACCGGCTGCTGGCGCCTCCCCGACCCGCCCGCTGGTTCCATCGCCCGCTGGCCCTATGGCCCGATGTAACGAGCCAAATCGCACCGGAGGCGAACGCGGGGCGTCG
>JAICQM010000040.1 GCA_025937875.1 Chloroflexota bacterium | reverse complement strand
GAAGAGCTCGGTGGAGGCGCCGAAGTCGTCGGCGATGGCGAAGAGCATGACCTGGGCGCCTTCGGTCTCCCAGGAGCAGCTGAGCTCGAGGTGCGCCGCTCGCATCACCTGCGCATCCGGGTTGGTGACGAACGCCGTGACGGTCGACGTGGAGCCGGTACACCCGGCCAGTTCGTAACCGATCCCTTCCGGGAGGTTGAGGCTGCCGCTCACGACGAGCGGCTGTGAGGTTCCCTCGAAGACGAAGCGCACGTTGCTCCCCCGGCCCGTGTCGCGGAACGTTTCGGGAGGGCCGTCGGGAGCGAGGGAGGTCACGACCGATGCCTGGCCGATGAGGACGCCGTCCGGCATCTCCTCGCTGAACTCGTGCATGTCGACGGTCGCCGACAGGCTCGATCCATCGGCCGCCACGACGACCTGGTCGGTGCTGCCGAACCAGGTCGGGGGGTCCTCGAAGGGAATGCTCTCCGGTGCCCAGAAGCCAACCTGCGCCCAGGCGCCGTACGTTTCGCTGACGTTGATGATGAACGCCGCTGTACCGGCGTCGGAGGCGAGGTCGAGGCACTCGACCGTCGTCTGGGTGTCGGACGACCGCTCGGGCGGGTGCGCGAGGGCCGGTGCCGGCAGGGCCGCGATGGCCAGTGCCAGTCCGACGAAAATGCTTGCGGGACGTCGCATGTCAATTCACCTGCGCTGATCGACGGGTCCGGGCCGCTCGGATGCCCCCGGTGCGTCGTGATTGCGCCCACCCTGCGACCGGCGTCCTGCGGCCCGACCGCGGCGCGACTGCGGGTCCACTGCGGACGCCGGCGAGGTCACGTCGGTCTTGCCAGATGGGGTGGGCGGGGCGTAGGGTCACTCCGCTGCCCCGCCCAGGGGGTTTCCCGAGCATGGCGCTGGCGCTGGAAATAGCCGCTCACGGCGTGACCCTGGTCCTGGCCACCTGGCTGGGCCTGTTGGTGCTGACCCGCGGGCGACGACCCAACGGCGCGTGGACCTTTGCCGCCCTCTGCCTGCTGCTGGCGGTGTGGTCGGTCGCGATCATCGTGCAGCGCACCGGGACCGTGCTCGCCATCCACGCCACGCTGAACGCGATCGAGGACGCGGCCGCCTTCCTGCTCCCCGCGGTAACGCTGCACATCGCACTGATCGTGGCCATCGAGGGCCGGCGCCCGACCGCTGCCACGCTCCTGCTGGTGGCCGCCTACGCTCTGGCCGGGGCCACGATCGTCCAGGCCGTGCTCGATCCGGCGCATCCGATCGTGGTCAACGGTCCGTCCTGGTCGCCCTTCGGCATCCCGGGGCCGCTCGTCGGCTGGGCCTTCATCGCGTTGCGGGCGATCATCTGGGGAGCTGCCATCGCCTACCTCGTCGCCGCACTCCGCCGCGCCGGGGACGACCGCGCTCGCCAGCAGCAGCTCAAGGTCGCGCTGGCGACGATGGCCGTCGGGGTTCTGGGGGCGATGCTCCGCATCCTGCCCGAGCAGCTCAGCGGCCCGACCTTCATCGGCGTCTCGATCATCGCGGTGGCGATGGTCATGGCCGGCTACACGGTCCTCGCGCAGCACCTCTTCCTGGCGGCCGACGTCACCGTGCGGGCCGTCCGCTGGTCGGTGCTGGCCGGGCTGGCGGTGGTGGGCTATGTCGCCCTGCTGATCGGTCTCGACAGCGCCGCGCGAGCCTACCTGGGGATCGACTTCCCCATCGTCATCGCGCTGGGCGTGGTGGTGACCATCGCCCTGCTCGATCCGGTGACGGCGTGGATTCGCGAGGTGCGGGGCGGCGACGGAGCGCGATCGCGCCTCATGCGAGCGCTCGGCAGCGCCGGCATCGTGGCCCAGCGGCCCGATGCCGCGGTCGAGCCCGTCCTGGCACGGCTGGCCCGCACGTACGACCTGGCGGGCGCGCAGGTGACCGATGCCGGCGGCGTGCTCCGCACCACGATCGGCGAGGTGGATGCCGACGACCCGTTCAACGCGCGCCTCGAGCTCGCCGCCGAGGGGACGCCGCTCGGGGCCGTCACGTTCGGCCGCAAGCGCAACGGGTTGGCGTTCACGCCCGACGAGCGGGCTGCGCTGCAGTCGACCGCCGCGTACCTCTCCGCCACCCTGCGGCTCGCCGCACGCCAGCGCGAGCAGGCGACTGCCCTGTCGGACCTGCGGGCGGAGGGCTCCGCGGTCGAGTCGCGCGGCTCGGCGCTGGGAGAGCTGCTGGCCGAGGCGGCCAGTGCCGCTCCGGGGTTCCGGGTGTATGCCCTGGGCCCGCTTCGCGCCGAGCGCGACGGTGAGATGATCCGGCGCTGGGGCGGCGAGAAGGCGGGGTCGCGCCAGGCCGAGGCCGTGTTCGCCTTCCTGTTCGACCGCGGCGAGCGGGGGGCCGCCAAGGACGAGATCCTGGAGCTCATCTGGCCGGACGTCGACCTCGACCGGGCCGACGTCGCCTTCCACCGCACGATGCTCGGGCTGCGCGGGATGCTGCACCCGACGGGCCGTGCACGCGGGTCGGCCGGGCCGATCGCCTTCCACAACGACCGGTACCGGCTCGAGCCATCGGTCGTCGACTGGTCCGATGTCGCCGAGTTCGAGCGCCAGCTCGCCGCCGCCTCGGCGGAGGACGCCGTCACGTCTCTCGCGGCGCTGGAGGCGGCGCGCGGGCTGTACCGTGGCGACTATCTCGACGACTGCCCGTTCTACGGCGACAGCGCACAGGTCGAAGAGCGGCGCACCGAGCTGCGAGCGCGGTACATCGACCTGCTCATCGAGCTCGCCGAGCGCTATGCGGCGCGCGGGGACCGCGGCGCCGCAGCGGCCTGCCTGCGCGAGGCGGGCTCGGTGGCCCTCGAGGATGAGCCGCGCGTCAGCCAGGCCCTGGCACGCCTCGCCGCCGTGGAGTAGGTGCGCCGGCCGCGTCCACGCTGCAGTGCTAGCGTGACGCCCATGGCTGACCCACGGACCCACGATCCTGGTCCCGACGCCGCCGGCGAGCGCGGCGAGGCGCTTGCAGCGGCCGCGCGCGAGCCGCTGCGAGTCGGACGCGCGAGCGTCCGCATCGGTACCGCGTCGTGGACCGATCCGACCATGACCGCCCCCGGCGTCTTCTACCCCGACGACGCCTCGACGGCCGAGGAGCGGCTCGTCTACTACGCCAACCAGTTCCCGATCGTGGAGGTCGATGCGACGTACTACGCGCTACCCGCGCGGCGCACCGGCGAGCTGTGGCTGGAACGCACCCCGCCCGACTTCACGTTCGACATCAAGGCCCATGCCTTGATGACCGGCCAGCCGTCGGAGGTCAAGCGCCTGCCGAAGGACCTGCGCGAGGAGCTGCCGGCCGAGCTGCTGGACAAGAAGCGGGTTTACGCCCGCGACCTGCCCACGGAGATCGAGGACGAGATCTGGGATCGCTTCCTGGACGGGATCGCGCCGCTGCACTCGGCGGGCAAGCTGGGCGCGATCTTCCTGCAGTACCCCCGCTGGTTCTTCCCGACCAGCGAGTCGCGCGACGAGATCGTGAAGGCCCGCGAGCGCCTGCGGGATGTACCGATGGCGGTGGAGCTGCGCCACGCGTCGTGGTTCAACGAGAAGAACATCGAGCGCACGATCGCGTTTCTCGAGAAGTACGAGATCCCGTTCGTGATGGTCGACGCCCCGCCCGGCACCAAGTCCTCGTTGCCGCCGATGACGGTCGTCACCTCCCCCAAGCTGGCCGTCGTGCGCTTCCACGGACGGCGAACCGAGACCTGGGAGGCTACCGGGATCCCGGTCGTGGAGCGATTCCGCTACCTGTACGACGAGGGTGAGCTCGGCGAGTGGGTCCCGCGCATCCGCGACGCGGCGGACCAGGTCCCCGAGGTGCACATCCTCATGAACAATTGCTACGCCAACTACGGCACCACCAACGCCCGCGAGATCGCCGAGCTGCTGGCGGCGGACCTGCCGCGCGTCGAGTAGTCAGTAGCCGGTCATGGCACCGCCCCGCGGGTCGACCTGGACGGCGAGGGCATCCGGAGGGAACCGTTCAGCGAGCGTCGCGAGCAGCGGCTCGCTCATCTCGCGTATCACGACCATGATCCGGTTGTCGCGCCAGTCGGGCACGAGCTGAAACATGAGGTCAGCGTCGGGCACGCCCTCCTGCCCAAGCAGGCTGATGTCATAGCTCATCTGCTGCAACTCGGCGTAGGAATACGCCACCTCGCGGATGCGGAACGGGAAGCCCAGGGTCGGCCCGGTCTCCTCGGCCAGTGCGCGTCCGGCATCAGAAGCGGCGGAGATGATGAGGTCGTGTGTCTCGGGATCCTCGAACGGGTAGCCCAGGTCGCTCGGATGGGCCATGGCCAGGTCGATGAGTCCGCTGAAGGCCATGGCGCGGTCCTCGTTCGTCACCGGGCCGCCCTGCACCGGCTCGTCCACGTCGATGAGCAGGATGCCGGAGGCGTGGACGGTGGTGGTCGGCTCGGGCGACATCGGCGCAGGCGTGGGCGGCGGGGCTGACGGCGGGCTTGCCGTTGGCATCGACATGAGGCTCGTCACCGCCGCATTCGGCGAGGCGCCGGATCCAGCACCCGGCGCCGGCGGACCGTTGAGCAGCTGGAGCCCGACCAGCGTCAGAGCACCGGCCACGAGCACCGTCAGAGCCGCCAGACCGATGCGTTGCATCCCGTTCTCCCCTCCACCTCTCTGCAGACCATAGCGGCCCGGAGCCCGGCGGGTTCAGCCCGACCGATCGATGGTGGCACGCGGACATGCGCCCGGGCGCACAGATCCACCAACCGTGGCCGGCCCCGTGCGCCAGGGCGCACGTAACTACCAAGGTCGGCCGATATGGCCCTGATTCCCGCTCACGCTGTGCGCCGGACCGCATGAAATGGCGTCAAAGGACGCCGAGAGGGCCCAGCTTCGTAGTTGCGTGCGCCCCAGTGCATACGGGTCGGCCACCCTCATCGTCGTGTGCGCCGGGGCGCACGTCAGCGTCCAGGGGGCGCCTCAGTCGAGCTGCAGGGTTTCGCAAATTCGGTCGATGACCGGCGTCCCCGCCGGGGCGAACACCATTGCCGATCGCGGTTTCCCGGGCCATGGCGCGGCGGGCGCGCCGGCCCGGGCCGACGATTCGTCGTAGCTCCGTATACGTCCTATTGCCGGCTTGCCTACCCCGCTGGGCCGGTCCGCGACGGCCAGGACCCGCCGACCATCAGGCCATGGGCCCCGCACCGAGCGGGGTCGCCAGCCTGGAGGTCGCCTGACTCATGGTTCGCTCCTTCGCCCGCGCCCGTGTCTTCCCGGTCGTCGCGTGGGCATACCTCGCCGCCATCGGCCTGCAGATCTTCTTCGCCGGCATGTACGTCTTCGTCGGCGCCGAGATGCTCGAGCTCCACACGACGTTCGCGCACGCGTTCATCGTGCTGAGCGTGCTCATGATCGGGACCGCCTTCATCGGTCAGGTGGACGGACGCTCGAAGCGGCTCACGTTCGCCCTGCTGGGTCTCCTCGTGCTGCAGGGAATGCTGGTCCACGTCGGCCAGTGGTTCGGCCTGTGGACGATCGCGGCCCTGCATCCGGTCAACGCGATGCTGCTCGCCTACGCGTCGCTGACGCTCGCGCGCCACGCGGCGACGTCCTGGAACGTCAAGAGAGACACCAACCCCGTTTCGATCGCCGGCAGGTCCGCCCTCGCCAGCCGCTGACCGACGACGTCAGACCCGTCCCACCGAGGAACCGACTCATGGCCCGTTCGATATCTCGCACTGCATCCGCCCCGGCCCTGGAGCGCCTGCGCACGGGCACGGCCCGCGTTGCCGCCCGCCTGCTGGCCGTGCTGCAGGAGCCGGCGGGCTTCGTGCCGGCGCTCACCGCGGCCGACCAGGTCGTCGGTGTGCCGGTGGAGCGTTCTGTCGCCGATCCCGATTTGTCGCGCCAGTTCCGCGAGGCGCTCGACAGCGACGAGCCGGCCTGGGGCGACCTCCTGGGTGCGACGCCGGCAGGTGACTTCCTGCAGGCCTGGGCATGGGGCTCTGTCGGCGCGTTCGACGGCGAACCGGCGCGCCGATTCCTCCTGGTGGAGGAGGACGAGGTCGTCGCGGTCGTGGCCGTCCAGCAGCGGCTCGTCCACGGGCAGATCACCTGGTACGCGCCGCACGGCCCCGTGCTCGACTACGCCGACACCCGCGCCGCCGAGCGATTGGCGGCCGTGGTCGACGGTCTCCGTGCCGCCGGGCGCCGGTCCGGCGCAGTGGCGGTTCGGCTCGAGCCGCGCGTCGAGCGGTCGTCCGCCGCAGCCGCCCTGTTCGGGCAGGTGGGGCTGCGCCCGGTATCCCACACGGCGCAGGTTGGTCAGACCCAGATCCTTGACATCGGAGCCGACGAAGCGGCCGTCTTCGCCGCCGCCGATGCGGCCACGCGCCGCAAGGTCCGCCGCGCCGCCCGCGACGGTGTCAGGGTCGGCGTCGTGACCGATCCGGGTGCTACCGATGCCGTGCAGCGACTTGCCGGCCTGGTCCGCGCCACCGAGGCACGGACCGGCGTCGCCGGCCGTGGTATCGACCGCATCGCCATCGCCTGGCGGGCCTTCGCATCGCGGGGGCAGGCCGCGATCGTCGAGGCCTGGCTGGATGACGAGGTGATGGCCTCCGGGATGGTCGTCGTCGTCGGCGATCGCAGCTTCTACCTGTTCTCCGGCTCGCTGCGCGAGGCGCCGGGACAGCCCAAGGCGTTCCCCTCCTACGCCATGCAGTGGGAGATGATCCGGACGGCCCGCGCCATGGGGGCACGGACGCATGATCTGTGGGGCATCGAGCCGCTGGGCGCCGGACCGAGCCATCCCTGGTACGGGATCGGCACGTTCAAGCGCTCCTTCGGCGGACACAGCGTGGCGTGGGCCGGCAGCTGGGACATCGTGGTGCGACCCCAGGTCTACCGGCTGCGGTCGGCCGTCGCCGTCGCACGCGAGCTGCGGGGCCGCCTGCAGCGGGTCGCCTGACCGGCGGTCCGATACGGGCGACAGGCTCCCATGCGGGCGGTCAGTCGAGCTGCAGGGTCTCCATCATCCGGTCGAGCACCGCCTGGTGGGCGGCGTAGTCGCCGTCGCGTGATGAATCGGTGCTGACCAAGAGGAACTGGCCGTCGGCGAGCTCGATGAACCATTCGTAGACCAGTGTCCCGGGCGGCATGAAGACACCCTCCCCGATGTCCACCTCGCGTGCGATGGCCTCGCGGCCGTCGACGGTGGTGGTGATCGACTCGCCGCGCAGCGTTCCGCCCTCCGGCCGCACGTCGGGCACGAGCTGGAAGCTGATCGCCACCGACGACGGCAGTCCGGCGTTGGGTCGCACCTCGAACGGCTCCTCGCCGAAGAAGCGGCACGGGGCGACCGGGTCCAGGCCGGAGGGGGCCGGGACCGGCGGGTTGGCGTGCCAGTCGGTCGGGTACTGCACCGTGTAGCCGTCCGTCGGGTTCTCGCACGGAACCATCCCCGGCGCGACCGTGGCCGATGGGCTGGCGGTCAGGCTGGCAGGCGCGCTCCCCGAAGGTTCGCCGCCCACCGGCGGTGGCGTCTCGCGCGCCAAGCCACCGAGCTGGAGACCGATGAAGGCGGCCACGACGGCCACCGCCGCGAAGCTCAGCGCCGTCACGACGGCACCGCTCAGCAGCGGCCGGCGCTGCGGCGTCTCGGCCGTCCGGCGCAGCAGCCGGTCGGCGAGGTCATTCGAGGGCGTGGGCGCCGCGGCATGCAGGGCCTGTGGCAGGCGGCGCTCGATCTCCGAGCCGTCGCGTGGATCGGTCATGTCGGTCTCCCCTCGACGCGGATGGAGCCGCGGGCGTCGGCCGCCATCGCGGCGCCGAGGGCCCGGATGGCACGGTGGAGCTTGCTGCGGTACGTCCCCTCGCGCATCCCGAGGGCGGCCGCAGCATCGGCGGAGGGCAGGTCGAGGTAGTAGCGCAGGCCGATGACCGTCCGCTCCTCCTGGCTGAGGCGATGGAAGCCGCGCACCAGCTCGTCGCGCTGGATCATGGCGTCGAGACCGTCGCCGGCGGCACGCTCGTGCTCCGGCCCCAGGGCGATCTCGCCGCGGCGTCTGCGCAGCCGGCGTCCCTCGTCGTGGCAGGCGTTGACCGCCAGCCGGCGCAACCAGGCGCCGAACCGGTCGGCCTCGCGCAGGCGCGGCAGGTCGCGCCACGCCTTGAGCAGTGCCTCCTGCACTGCATCCTCGGCCCGTGCCGGATCGCGGAGGATGAGGCCGGCGAGGCCATGCAGGCGTGGGATCTCGGGGCGGACGAGGGCCGAGAAGGCATCGTGATCGCCCTGCTGCGCGCGCTCCACCAGCTCACGATCGACGTTCAAGGGCGCGTCGCCGGTACTGGCACGCTGCCGATGATCGCCGATGCGGATGCATCGCGCGTTGGGCAGGACTGAGGTCGCATCGGTCTCATGCATGGCTGTTCGCCTCTCATGGCGGCCGTCATGCCAAACCTGTTGCGAAATTGCTAGATGCGGCCCGCCCAGATCCCGACCGGTTCGAAGTCCATCGGTACATCGACCAGGATGAGCTCGCTCGCCTCGCGGGCGCGGATGCGCAGCTCGGGCTGCTCGACGACCTCGGCCGCGGAGCCGGTGACCACCTCGTCCTCGTCGAAGGTCGCCGCGCCCTCGATGAGGTAGACGTACGCGCCGCGTCCGGGGCCGATGGCGTGCGTGACCTCCACCTCCGGCTCCAGACGGGCGACATGGACCGATGCGTCCTGGTGGATCTTCACCACCTCGCCGCCCTCGGGCCCCATGACCCGCAGCAGGCGGTTGGTCCGATCCTGGGTGCTGAAGGCTCGCTGTTCGACGCCCGGTGGCAGGTCGGCCGTGTCGGGCAGGATCCAGATCTGGATGAAGCGCATCGGCTCGGTCTCCGAGGCGTTGAGCTCCGAGTGGAGCGCCCCCGATCCCAGCGTCATGCGCTGGACCGATCCCGCCGCCAGTGGCCCGAACGGGCCGCCGACGTTGTCCTGGTGGCCGAACGTGCCCTCCACGACGTAGGTCAGCCCCTCGACGTCGCGATGCGGGTGCATGGGCCAGACGGCCCCGGGGACCAGGCGGTCGTCGTTGAAGACCCGCATGGCCCCGAAGCCGTCGTACTCCGGGTCGCGATAGCTGTCGAAGCTGAAGTGCCAGCGGGCGCGGAACCAGCCCCCGCTGACGTCGCTGATGTCGGCGTCGTGGCGGATCTTCTTCATGGCATCAGCCTAGAACCCGATGGGCTCTCGCACCAGCGCCGCAGGGTGGGCGCGAAAGTTGCATGCCGCGAACGCGGGAAGGAGGTACCCATGGATCTGATCTGGATCATCGTGATCGTGCTGATCGTCCTCGCCCTGCTCGGCTACTTCGGGCGCGGCCGCCTGAGCCGCTGAGCGACGCAAGGGGGGAATCTTCATGCCCGGCCGGCGCTAGGCTCCCTGCATGGTCCCGCCGGAATCCCCTCCGGGCCGGCGATGGCTCATCCTGGGAATCGGCCTGCTCGGCCTCATCGCCGGTTGTGCTGCGCAGTACGGCCTCGCCTACCTCATCCCCGCGATGCGTGCCGAAGGCGCGAGCCTGGAGGCCGCCTCGCTGCTCGTCACGGCTCCCATCGCCGGCGTGCTGGTCGCGCTCATCGCCTGGGGCGCGGCCGCCGATCGCTGGGGCGAGCGGATCGTCCTCGTCAGCGGCCTGGCCCTGGCGGGCGGCGCCGAGCTGGGCGCGGCGGCGATCTCCGCCCCGCTTCCCCGTTGGCTGCTGCTCTTCGCGGTCGGCGCGGCGAGCGCCGCCATCCATGCCGCATCGGGGCGGTTGATCCTCGGCTGGTTCGGCGTCCGGGAGCGCGGCCTGGCAATGGGCATTCGGCAGGCCGGCCTGCCGCTCGGCCTGGCGCTGGCCGCCGTCGCCCTGCCGCCACTCGCCGGGGATGGCATCGCGCCGCCGCTCGTGGCGCTCGGTACCGCCTGCCTGGTCACCGCCGCCCTCATCGGGGTCGTGGTGCGCGACCCGGTGCGACCGGCCGCGGCTGCGAACGGCATCACGGGCTCGCCATACCGCGAGCCGTTCCTGTGGCGGATCCACCTCGCCAGCGCCCTCCTGGTGGTGCCGCAGATCACGATCGCGGTCTACGCCTTCGACTACCTCGTCAACGCGCTCGGCTGGTCGATCGCGGCCGCCGGCCTGCTTCTGGCCGTCACCCAGCTCGCCGGTGCCGGCAGTCGCCTGGTGGCAGGCTGGTGGTCTGACCGAGCCGGATCGCGCCTGGGGCCGATGCGCACCGTCGCGCTGGCCATCGGCCTGGTCCTGTCGCTCGTCGCCGGGCTGGCGCTGGCCGGCATCACAGCCGTCGTCGTGGCCCTGGCCCTGGCGGCGGTGGTCACGGTGATGCCCAACGGCCTCGCCTACACGGCCGTCGCCGAGCGTGCCGGCTCCGGCTGGGCCGGTCGCGCGCTGGGCATCCAGAACACGTTCCAGAATCTGGGCGGCGCCCTGGTGCCGGTGCCGGTGGCCCTGCTGGTCACCGCCGGCGGCGGAGATGCGCTCGGGTACGGGCTGGCCTTCGCAGCGGTGACGGCGTTCCCGTTCATCGCGGCGATCGTGATCCCGGTGGCCCACGAGGCCGCTGTCGCCTGAGCACCACAAGTGTGCAAGTCACTTGCACACTTGTGGATAACCATCGCGCGTACACTCCCGGACCATGGACCGATTCGACATCGTCGTCATCGGGGCCGGGCCTGCCGGCGAGGCCGCGACCCACTACGCACGGGGGCGTGACGCGAGCGTGGCGGTCGTCGATCGCGAGCTGTTCGGCGGTAGCTGCCCGTTCTTCGCATGCATGCCGTCCAAGGCACTGCTGCACGCCGCCGCAGTCCACCATGCGGGCGGCGACTTCCCGTGGAGCAGGGCGTCCGCGTTCCGCGACTACATGATCAGCCGCGAGGACATCGACTGGCCCGATGACCACAACCATGTGGCCTCGCTCGAGGGTGCCGGGGCCACCGTCATCCGTGGCGAGGCCGCCTTCGCCGGCCCCCGACGCCTGATGGTCACGACCGATGGCGCGACGCGCGAGATCCAGGCTGGCGCCGTCATCCTGGCGGTGGGGTCGACGTCGCGCGTCCCCGACCTGCCCGGGCTCGACGAGATCGATCCATGGACGAACCGCGAGGGGACCGGCAGCCGTACGCTGCCCCGCTCGCTGCTGGTGATGGGCGGCGGCCCCACCGGCGTCGAGCTGGCACAGGTCTATGCCCGCTACGGCGTGCCGGTGACCGTCGTGCACCCCCGGGACCACGTCAACGACCGCGACCATCCGCGCTCGTCGGAGTACCTCGCCGACGGCCTGCGGCGGGACGGGGTCACGCTGCGCCTTGGCGTGCGCGCCACGCGCGTCCGCGCCGCTGCCGGCAGCGAGGGTGCCCACGTCGTGGAGCTGTCGGACGGCAGTACGGCGGAGGCACACGAGATCCTGCTCGCCATCGGTCGCGACCTGCCGCTCGACGCGCTCCATCTGCCCGCGATCGGCGTCACTCCGGAGGGTGGGCGGGTGGCGGTCGACGACCGCCTCCGCATCGCCGATGGCGTGTGGGCGGCGGGCGACGTCGCCGGCCCCGAGCTCCATACCCACCTCGCTCACTACACCGGCGAGATGGCGGCCCGCCAGGCCCTCGGCGACGATGTCGCGCCGTTCCTCGATGCCATCCCGCGCGCGACGTATACCGATCCGGAGACGGCCTCGGTGGGACTGCTGCTTGAGCAGGCACGGCAGCGGGGCATCGACGCCGTCGAGCTGACCGCCGACGTGGCCACATCGTCGAAGGGCTATGTGACCGAGTCGACCGGCCACATCACGATCGTCGTCGATCGCGCGCGACGCCGGCTGGTGGGGGCCTTCATGGCCGGCCCGGCGGTGAGCGAGGCGATCCACGAGTGCGTGCTCGCCATCCGCGCCGACATCGGTCTCGACGTCCTGGCCGACACCATCCACGCCTTCCCGACCCTGTCCCGTGCGCTCGGCACGCTCCTCATCCAGGCCGATCGGGAGCTGTAGGCGACGCCGGAGCCGCTTTTCCTCGCCGGCCTCTTCTTCGCGGCCGCGCTGCTGTATGCGTCGGTCGGCCACGCCGGGGCATCGGCCTACCTAGCGGCGATGGCGCTGGTCGGCCTCGAGCAGGGCGTCATGCGACCCACCGCCCTCGTCCTCAACCTCTTCGTGGCGACGATCGTCATCGTCCGCTTCCATCGCGCCGGCGCGCTGCCGTGGCGCCACCTGCTGCCGCTCGCGGTCGGCTCTGTGCCGGCCGCCTTCGTCGGCGGCAGCATCGACCTGCCCGGCGAGCTGTACCGGCCGCTGGTCGCGGCCGTATTGCTGGCCGGTGCCTGGCGGCTGTTCACGGCTCACAGCACGGGGGTTGACGAAGCGGCCCGTGGCGGCGTGCCATGGCTGGCCGGCGTCGCGGCGGGCGCGGGGATCGGCCTGCTGGCGGGGCTGTCGGGCACCGGCGGCGGGATCTTCCTGACCCCGTTGCTGGTCCTCGCCGGCTGGGTCGGCACGCGCCAGGCGGCCGGTCTGTCGGGGGCGTTCATCCTGGTCAACTCGATCGCCGGGCTCGGCGGGCTGCTGGCCGGTGGCTTCGCGGTGCCGGCCAGCCTGCCCATCTGGATCGCGGCCGTCGTGGCGGGCGGCCTGCTCGGCTCGTGGCTGGGTGCGGCACGGTTCTCGATCCTGCAGCTGCGGCGCGTGCTTGCCGTGGTGCTGGTCATCGCCGCGGTGAAGCTGGTGGCGTTCCCGTAGCCGACTGCGTATCCACAGCATGGATCTGACCCGCCGCGGGGCCGCGCGTATGCTTCGAGACACATGATCAGGTTCGCCCCACGCGCCGTGCGGCACGGCGTAGCGTTCTGGCTGGCCGCAGCGGCCTGCCTGCTGGTCGCGCACGACCTCGTCTATCTCGTGCAGCTCGGGCCGGGTCGCGGGCTGGCCGAGGCGTTGCGCAGTGCGGGACATGGCTACTGGCCGCTCGTCTCGGGGGTCATCGCCGGCGCCGCGCTCATGGTCGGCGCCCTCCGGCTGGCGCGCCTCAGCCGCCTGGAGCGCCGCGCCCGGGGAACGGCCCGCGGAACGGCCCCCGCCCGCGCGCATGGCGACCACGGCGCCTTCTTGCGGCTCTGGGGCCGCCTGGCGCTGGTGGTGGCGATCGCCTTCGTCCTCCAGGAGAGCGCCGAGCACTTCGTCTCGCATCGCCACGCGCCATGGCTGGGGGCGCTGGCCGGCCCCGAGTACCCGCTGGCGCTGCCGATCCTGGCCGGCATCACGTTCGTGGGAGCGCTGCTGGCCAGCCTCGTCCGCCAGCGGGAGCGCGAGCTCCTGGCACGCATCCGTCGCGGCGCCGCCTGGATCCGCCGCGCGGCCGATCCGAGCCGGCCGGTGGCCGCCGAGCCGATCCTGGTGCCCCGGCTTTCCGTCCTCGCCCTCCCCGACCCCTCGCGAGCTCCGCCGGTTGCCTGACCAACCGATGGAGCCGGGCCACGCGCCGTGGCCCTTCGAACGAGAGAGGTACAGACATCCCATGCACATCCGAATACGGCGGACGATGTCCGTCATGGGCGCCGCGATGGCGATTCTGCTGCTGGCAGCGCCGGTGGCGGCGCACGAGCAGCGCACCGTCGGCGACTACGACTTCGTGGTCGGTCTCATCGGCGAGCCGGTGTTCACCGGCCAGAAGAGCGGGCTCGAGTTCTCGGTGAGCTCGGGCGACACGCCGGTCGAGGGCCTCGAAACGACGCTGCAGGCAGAGGTCATCTACCAGGGCCAGACCCGTGCTCTCACCGTGAGCCCACGGTTCGGGCAGCCGGGCTGGTACCAGTCCGTCTTCTTCCCGACCGCGGCGGGGCCCTACACGTTCCACATCTTCGGGACCGTCGAGGGCACGCCCATCGACGAGTCGTTCACCTCGTCGCCGGACGGCTTCAGCGAGGTGGAGGACCAGGCCGGCGGCCAGTTCCCGGTCCAGATCGCGGCGCCGGTCGACGTCGCCCGTGACGCCGAGGCGGGGGCCGCGGCCGCAGGCACTGCCACGCTGGGCCTGGTGCTGGGCGGCGCCGGGCTGCTCGTCGGGCTCGTGGCACTGGGGATCTCGCTCGCCGGGCGACGGCGCGCCTCATGAGCGCATCCCGGCGTCGGGTGGCGGCGCTCCTGCTGGCCTGCGTGGCCCTGCTCACGATCGTGGGCGGGGCCGCCGCCCACGCCCAGCTGGTCGCCAGCTCCCCGGCGCCGGGAGAGGTTCTCGAGGTCGCCCCCACCGAGTTGCGGCTCACCTTCAGCGAGCCGCTGGAGGCCGGCTTCAGCTCGGCCAGCCTCATCGACGCCGAGGGAGCGGCACTCGTAACGCGGGCCGGCGAGGTCGACCCGAGCGATGCCTTCACGCTCGTCGTTCCGCTGCCCGACCTCGCGGACGGGGTGTACTCCGTCACCTGGCAGAGCCTCTCGACGGCCGACGGCCATCCGGCCGAGGGCTTCTACACCTTCGGCGTGGGCAACGTCACGCTGGAGGGGACCGTCAGCGGCCAGGAGACCGGCGGTGCCGATCCATCCGACCCGATCGGCCTCGCCGGGAAGTGGCTCACCTACGTCGCACTGTTCCTGGGACTCGGCGTCGCCATCTTCTCGGCCGCGGTCCTGCGCGGCCAGAGCCGCTTCAAGCGGCGCGTGCCGGAGCTGCTGGGCGGCCTGCTGGTCGCCGGCGGCGTCGCGATGCTCGCCCTCGCGCTGCGCATCCCCATCGTCGAGGGCACCCCGATCGGGGAGTACCTGTTCGGCAGCCGCGGCGGCGTCCTGGCGGTTGCGCGGACCGCCGTCATGGTCGCCGGCGGCGGGCTCGCCATCGGTTTCGCCGGACG
>JAICQM010000001.1 GCA_025937875.1 Chloroflexota bacterium | reverse complement strand
GCCGCCCGATGCCGGAGTGGCGGAATGGCAGACGCAGCCGGCTTAAACCCGGCGGCCGCAAGGCATGGGGGTTCGAATCCCTCCTCCGGCACCATCTCCCTCGTGGACCGGGATGACTATCTGGCCATGGCACGCGGCATCCGGCGGGCACACGATGCGTGCATGGAACTGCTGATCGGGCTTGCTATGACGCTTGGCTACGCGATCGTCGTCGGCGGGTTCCTGGTGCTGATCGCGGGGCTGACGGGCGGCCTGGGACCCGATGGCGCCGATGAGGGGCTGCACCGACGCGACAGGTAGCGGCTCCGGTGCTCGTCCTGATCACGGTCGCCTTCGCCGCCGGCTGTCTCCCAACGCGACGCATCTGGATGGACGCGTGTCCCTCGCCGCTGCCCGCTGGTGCGATCTGCGGCGGAGAGCAGGTCCCCTTACGCGATTCATAGCGACCAGCCCGTTCCACGGGGCCGAATTCATGCCTGGTGAGCACTACGCGCGCGAGCAGCCGCGAACAGCATCCGGAAGGCGTGCGCGGGACCGATAAACGCTCATCGGGTGTGAATCTGCTCCGCTCGGCCGAGCCTCGGCCCGCCTGGCGGCGTAGTGCTCACCCGGGGTGAATCTGCGGCGTTCGCATCGGTCCCGAGGCCGCGGCACGCATCGTTGGACAGCCTACGGGCCCCGGCTGGCAAGCAGTCTGCATAGGAAGGGGCATGGAACTGCTCGCAGTCATGATCCTCCTGGTGGCGCTGATCGTGGATCGGTCAGTGGCGCGACGGTCGGCCGTCACCGTTCCGACCCGCACCGCCAAGATCCGCGACCCCCGCTTCCGCCCGTAACAGCGCCGCTAGCGGCGGCCGAACAGCCCGCGCCGGCGGCGGTCGGTGGCGTCGCTGCTGCTGACCGGGGGAGCGGCACCCAGCAGCGTCTGCGCCAGGCGCTGCAGCGCCATCGAGGCCGGCGACGAGGGCCGCGAGATGGTGACCGGAACGCCCTCGTTGACGGCGCGGATCATCTCCACCTCGGTGTAGGGGATCTCGGCAGCGGGTCGTGTGCGAAGCAGGTTCTCGACGTCGCGGACCTTGAGCAGCTCCTTGGGAAAGATGTGGTTGACGACGAAGTGCGTCCGCGCCCGCAGCGTGGCCGTCTCGGCCAGGAAGCCCAGCAGGAGCGACGTGGCACGCAGGGCGGCGATCTCGGGGAAGATGACGAAGACGTGGGTATCGGCCTGCTCGAGCAGCCAGAGGACGCGCTGGTCCAGGCGTGACCCGCAGTCCACCACCACGAGGTCGAACCGTGGACGCAGGACCGCGATGACGCGCTGGAGCTGGTCCAGGGAGACGCGGAAGTCGGCCTCGGGGTTGACCGGCGCGGCCAGGACCTGGACCCCGGAGCTGTGCTGGGCCAGGTAGGACGCCGCGAGCTCGGGATCATTGAGTGCCGGTTCGTCGCCGGCAAGCCCGGCGAGGTCGAACCGCGGCGACAGGTTCAGGTGCGTGGAGACCTGACCGAACTGGAGATCGACGTCGATGAGCAGCACGCGCGTGCCGTGGATGGCGGGCGTCGACGCGCGCCCCGGCTGGCCCCCGGGTCCGGGCGTCCCGCCACCGCCGGCCAGCAGGATGGCGGTGTTGACGGCCAGCGTCGTGGTGCCGACGCCGCCCTTGGGTGAGAAGAAGGTGATGATCTCACCGGCGGCGGTGCCGGATCGCTCGTCCGGGCGCAGCCGCCCGGCCCGGATGAGGAGCGCCTCGATCCGTGCCTCCAGCTCGCGATCCGCGAAGCCGGCGGTGATGACGTCGTCGGCCCCGGCCTCCAGGAACGCGATGCGGGCCTCGACGTCGCCGGCGGGAGCCACGACGAGGACCGGCGTCGGGACCGGGGAGGCGCCACGGATCCCGCCAATGGCGCCCGACACCGCCAGGCCCTCGGCGATGACGAGGTCGAACCGGGCGTCTCGCAGGGCGGCTACCGCGTCCGCCGGGGTCGGCACGGTGGAGGTGCGATACCCGGCACCGGCCAGCGTCTGCTCCAGCGTCGAGCGCAGGGCTTCACTGGGAGCCACGAGGAGGATGGGGTTGCCGGGCATCGGTACCTTTCAAGTGCGCGCGAGGTCTGGCAGCGGTCCACGGGTGCCGCGAAGTGGTGGGGAGTATACGAGCAGGAAGCGGGCCATTGCCCCCCGGCCCCTGGCGCGGTATCCTGTGCCGGCGCCTCCGGATCTGCGGAGGCTCGATTCATGTTCAGACCCTGGGTTCCTTTCTGCCGCTCGTCCGCGCGCTCGCGCGGAGCACCCGAGCCGCAAGCCCATAGAGAGGAGAAACGAACGGTATGCGCCGTTACGAACTCATGCTCCTTCTGCGCCCTGACCTGGAGGACGACAAGCTCCAGTCGGCGGTCGAGAAGGTGACCCGCGCCATCGTCAATGCCGGTGGATCGCTGGCCAAGGTCTCCCCGTGGGGGAAGCGCCGCCTGGCCTACGACATCAAGAACCACCGCGACGCCAGCTACTTCCTGATCCACTTCGACATCGAGCCGGCCGAGGTCAGGCCGCTCGAGCGCAGCCTGCTGATCAGCGAGGAGATCCTCCGTCACCTCGTGACGGTGATCGAGGAGCGTCCTGCCGACGAGGCCGAAGCCATCAAGGCGACGCCGGCTGCGGCCCCCGCCGAAGGCGATGAAGAGGCATTCTTGGCCGACCAGGCTCCCGCGCCCGACGCCGTGCCGCTTCCCGAGGCCGAGGCCTCGATCGACGAGGCGACCGACCAGACCGATGCGTCCGACGAGGCGACCGACCAGACCGATGCGTCCGACGAGGCCGAGCGCGAGCCGGCCGAGACGTCCGCCTAGCACGCACCATCCGCGCTGAGCGCGGAGGAGGAGACCGATGTCGCTGAACAAGATGATGATCATCGGCAACCTGGGTGCCGACCCCGAGCTGCGCTACACGCCCAGCGGGAAGGCGGTCACCAACCTGCGGGTCGCCGTCAACAGCAACCGCCGCGGCCCCGACGGGGAGTGGCAGGAGGAGACGCTCTGGCTGCGTGTCGAGGTCTGGGACCAGGCCGCCGAGCGCGTCGCCGAGCAGCTCCGCAAGGGCAACCGCGTCTACGCCGAGGGTGAGCTTCGCGTCCGCGAGTTCGACCGCAATGACGGGACGAAGGGCACGAGCGTCGAGATGCGCTTCGCCCGCGTCCTCAACCTCGAGCGCCGTCCGCGCGACGAGGAGGGCGGCTTCGGCGGCGGGAGCGAGGGCCAGATGGACGCCCCGGTCGCCACGCCGCGCGGCGCCGGATCGCAGGGGTCGGGTGCGTCCCGGTCCGATGCGATGGACGTCGACGACATCCCCTTCTAACCCGCCAACGCATTCGAACCGACTGAGGATACGATCCCACCATGGCAAGTCCCCGCAGCCGCCGCGAGGCGGCCGACTACTACCGCGACCGCCGGCGGCGCAAGGTGTGCAACTTCTGCGTCGACAAGGCGGAGAGCATCGATTACAAGGAGGTCAACCGCCTCCGCCGCTATCTCTCCGAGCGCGCCAAGATCGAGCCGCGCCGCAAGACGGGCACCTGCGCCCGCCACCAGCGCATGCTGACCACCGCGCTCAAGCGCGCCCGTCACGTCGCGCTGCTGCCGTACGCACCCCAGCACCTGCGTCCCTGATCCGCGTTGGATATCGTCCTGCTCCTCGGCTCGCTGGCCATCATCCTGGTGGCCGCCGAGCTGTTCACGAACGGAATCGAGTGGCTCGGCCATAAGCTGAACCTGGCCGAGGGCGCGGTGGGGAGCGTCCTGGCCGCGGTGGCCACCGCGATGCCGGAGACGCTGATCCCGGTCATCGCCATCCTGGGGCCGGTGATCACGGGCACGCCATCGGAGAGCTCCCACGCGATCGGTGTCGGCGCCATCCTCGGCGCCCCGTTCATGCTCTCCACCCTGGCGATGTTCGTGACCGGGATCGCGATCATCATCTTCGCCCGGCGGGGACGGCGCGGCACGGGGATGAAGGTCAACGTCAAGGTCCTGGGCCGCGACGTCGGGTTCTTCGTGGTCGGTTATGCGATCGCCATCGGTACCGCATTCCTGCCCGACGAGGTGGGGTGGCTCAAGTGGGTGGCTGCCGGCCTGCTGGTGGTGATCTACGCGATCTACGTGCGCGCGCACTTCACCGATGCCGCCGAGGAAAGCGACCCCGAGGAGCTGGCGCGGCTGCATCTGTCGCGGATCGCCGGCGACAAGGGCGAGATCGTGTCCGACCAGCTCGAGATCGACGCGTTCCCCGGCGACGTGTCGTTCACCGGCCACGAGCCGTCGACGCGGCTCATCGTCGTCCAGGTGGTGCTGGCGCTGGGCCTGATCATCCTTGGCGCCCAGATCTTCGTAGGGGCGGTCGAGCACCTGTCGACGGTGATCGGTCTGGATCCCACCATCCTGGCCCTCATCATCGCCCCGATCGCGACGGAGCTCCCGGAGAAGTTCAACAGCGTCCTCTGGGTGCGCAATGGGAAGGACACGCTGGCGATGGGCAACATCACCGGCGCCATGGTCTTCCAGTCCTGCCTGCCGACCGTGCTGGGACTGCTGTTCACCGACTGGGCCTTCAGCGCGGGCACGGCACTCGTCTTTGCGTCGGCCGGCGTCGCGTTCGTCTCGACGATCCTCATCTTCGGCAACATGCTGCGCCAGGGGAAGCTCAACGCCTGGTACCTGCTCATCGGTGGCCCGCTGTACCTGATCTACATCTACCTCGCCCTGTTCACCGACCTCGGCGCATCGGCCGCGCCGATCCACTGAGCCTCGCCACTGATTCCGTGGCCTCGGGCCCTCGCGAGGGGCTCACAGAGCGACCGCCGGTATACTGGTGACCGGCCGGACGGTCGCCGCGGACCACCGCGACCCGGTCACCAAGGAGACCAGAGTGCTCAAGCAGGCAACTCCGGCAGCCACCGCGACGGCGGACCGCAGCACCGAGCTGTGGGCCTTCTTCCGCGGGGAGCTGGTGCCACTCCGTGACGCGAACGTCAACGTCATGACCCACGCATTCAACTACGGAACGGGCGTGTTCGAGGGCATCCGAGCCTACTGGAACGGTGACCAGGAGCAGCTGTTCGCGCTGGACCTGCTGCCGCACTACGAGCGTCTGCTGCGGTCCGCGCGGCTGCTCATGATGGAGCTGCCGTACAGCGCCCGCCAGCTGGCCGACGCCACGGTGGAGATGCTGCGCCGCGACGGGCTGCGGGAGGACGTGTACATCCGGCCCATCGTCTACAAGTCCAGCGAGATCATCGGAGTCCGCCTCCACAACCTGGATTGCGATGTCACGATCTTCGGGGTGCCGTTCGGGCAGTACATCGACACCGAGGGTGGCATCCGAGCCCAGGTCTCGACCTGGCGCCGGACCGATGACAACGCGATCCCGGCCCGCGGCAAGATCACCGGCGCGTACGTCAACGGCGCCTTCGCCAAGAGCGAGGCGCAGCTCAACGGCTACGACGAGGCGATCGTGCTCACCCAGGACGGCCATGTCAGCGAGGGGAGCGCCGAGAACCTGTTCATCGTCCATGACGGCGTGCTGATCACGCCGCCGGTGACCGACAACATCCTGGAGGGCATCACCCGGCGGCGGCTGATGGACGTGGCCCGCACGAAGCTCGGGGTCGAGGTCGTGGAGCGCAGCATCGATCGCACCGAGCTCTACGCGGCGCAGGAGATCTTCCTGTGCGGCACCGGTGCGCAGATGTCGCCGGTGGTCGAGGTCGACCGCCGAGCGGTGGGCTCCGGCCGGCCGGGACCGATCACCCGAGAGCTGTCGAGCATCTACTTCGACGCGGTCAGGGGCCGCCTCGACGAGTATCGTGACTGGCTGACCCCGGTCTACTAGCCATCCGCGCCGACCTCCGACCGGGTCGGCCGGATCGGGCGGCGAGGTGCGGATGTCGGACGGACGCGACCAGGAGCGATATCGCTGGCTCGAGCGCCTGCTCGAGATGGTGCCGGGCCTCATCAGTTGGGGCATCATCATCGGGCCGATCTGGCTGAGCTTCAGCTATCCGTGGCTGGTCGCCTACTTCGTCCTCAGCTTCGACTTCTACTGGCTGTGCCGCGCCATCTGGTTCGCTGGAGCGGTGATCATCGCGTACCGCCGGATCCGTGACGTCCTGGCCGCCGACTGGCCCGGCCGCCTGCGCGGGCTGGAGGATCCCGCCGGCCGGCGAGCCACGCTCCGGTCTCGGCTGCAGGCGCTGGCCGGCGCCACCGGCCCGGTGCTGGGATTCGTGGCCACGCCGCCGTCGCGGCGCTCGGCGCGCCGAGCCATCCAGCGCGAGCTCGCCGACCTCGAGCGCATGCTGCGGGACGATGGGGAGCGACCCGGCGTCGACGAGTACATCCACCTGGCCCTCATCCCGACGTACACCGAGTCGCTCGAGAAGCTGCGCCATACCGTGCGGGCGCTGGCCGATGCGGAATGGCCCCGCGAGCGGAAGATCGTGGCCATCATCACGCGCGAGACGGATGAGGGCGGGATCGCCAACGTCGCGGCGCTGAAGGTCGAATTCGGCGAGGCCTTCGCCGAGTTCATCCACATCCTCGACCCGCTGGAGCCGGGGATCGTGGTCGGCAAGAGCAGTGCGATGGCCTGGGGCGGACGCTGGCTGTATCGGGCGCTGGTGCGCGATCGGGGAATGGACCCGACCAGGATCATCGTCACCGACCTGGATGCCGACTACCGCGTCCATCCGCAGTACTTCACGTACCTGACGTGGATGCACGTGACCGATCCGAACCGCGAGACCCAGCTCTACCAGCCGATCCCGTACTTCCACAACAACATCTGGGACGCACCGATCCTGCTGCGCCTGTTCGCTGCCGTGCTGACCCAGATGCAGATGTGGCGCAGCGTCCTGCCCGAGAAGCTCCAGAGCTTCGGCTCGTACTCGACGACGCTCAACCTGGTGCACGAGGTGGGCTACTGGGCCACCGACGCGATCCCCGAGGACAGCCGCTTCTACTGGAAGAGCTACTTCCGCTACGGCGACCGCTTCCGGGCGGTGCCGCTCTTCATCCCCATCTACGGCGACGCGGTCCGGGCGCGGACCTACTGGCGCTCGCTCGCCACGCAGTACATGCAGGCCCGGCGCTGGGCGTGGGGCGTGACCGACATCCCGTACGTCGTGCGCAATGCCCTGCGCCATCCGGAGATCCCGTTCTGGTCCCGCGCGTGGCGCATCCTCAACCTGTTCGGTGAGCACATCAACTGGGCCATCGCGCCCTTCGTCATCATGTTCGGAGCCACGATCCCACTGCTCATCAACCCGGCCTTTGCCGAGACGACGCTGGGCCAGAACCTGCCGCTCTACGCGTCGACGATGCTGTCGATCGGCCTGGTGGCGCTGGTCGTCCTCATCTGGGTCGAGTACCGGATCGTGCCGCAGCGGCCGGCGCACTGGGGATGGTGGGACCGCTTCCTGTCGTACGCGCAGTGGATCGGCCTGCCTTTCGTGGGCATCTTCTTCAGCAACCTGCCCGCGCTCGACGCGCAGACGCGGCTGCTCACCGGCCGCTACCTCGAGTACCGCGTGACCGAGAAGGCCTGACCGATGCCCTCCGACGAGACGGTCGCGATCGCCCACATCAGGCTCGCCCGCGACATGCGGCGCCTGCTGCTGCTGCCGCTCGTGCTGTGGCTGCTGGGCATCGCCGCCATCGGCGCGTCGCTCATCTGGCTCGACGTGCCGTTGCGACTCGTTGGCGTGGCGGGCGGGGCTCTCCTCGTCGTGGTCGGCGCATGGCTGGCCATCGTGCCGCTCACGCTGCGGATGCAGGTCGAGGTCGGCGCCATCCGGGTGCGGTCGATCGCCGGCGAGCGCGCCTACGGACTCGTCCGCGGCTCGGTGACGCGGGTCACGCTGCGGGGGGCGAATGCAGCCCGCATGCGCCCGCGGCTCGGACCGCTCAGCCGGGGCCTCGGAACCGGCATGCTGCGCGACGACGAGCGGATCGAGCTGGTGCGGATGGCGCCCACCGCGAGCGCGATCCTCGTGCCCACTGATCGCGGCCGGCTGCTCGTCGCCCCGGCGCTGGAGCAGGAGCTGCTCAATGCCCTGGCCGCCGCGGCGCGGGTGCAGGCCCGCCTCGATCAGGTGGCGGAGCGGACGCGGGCCCTCGTGGCCCGGGCGCCGAGCGGCGATCCCGCCGCCGCCGCGGCCGCGGCTGACCGCGCCGCAGCAGAGTTCGAGCAGCGCTTCGTGACCGGCATCGAGCGCCAGCTGCTCGAGCAGCGGCTGGCGAGCGAGCGGGCCGCGGCCCTCGCGGCGGCCGAGGCGGAGCGCGCCGCCGCCCTCGCCGCCGCCCAGCACGCCGCCGAGGAGGCGGCCGCCCTGGAAGAGGCCCGCGCCGTGGCGGCGGCGGCGGAGCCGGTGCGGCGCCGCGGTCTGCGCATGCCGGCCTGGGGGCGGGCCACGGAAGCCGATGAGGCGGGGGCGCCGGTGGCGGCCATGCCCGTCGAACGGCCGCGGCCCGTCCCGGCGCCCGGCCACCGCCGCAACCGGCGGGCGCGCACCACCGTGACCGCACCGCCGGGGACGGGGGTGCTCATCGTCCTCACGCTGCTGCCGCTGGTGGCGGCGTTCATCGGCTGGGTCGCCTTCGGGTTCGTCGGCGCGAACCGCGGTCCGGTCGCGGGCCAGCTCGTCGCGGCCCTGGTCCTGGTCGGGCCGCTGGCCAGCCTGGGGGTCCTCATGGCGCGTCACTGGTGGCCGCGGCTGGCCTCGCTGGTGGCATTCACGGCGGTGACCGCGCTGCTGCTCGTCGGCTGGTCGCTCACCGGTGGTCCGAATTGACAAGGCCCGCGGCGCACTGCGACGATCGCCGCAACAGATCACACGGCTGAGACGGAGCCAGCGCTCCGCGTCGCCATCGCGCCACGAGCGAGCCCGGACGGTGAGAGCGGGCGGTGACGAGACGCGGACCCATCCCTCCCGAGCCGGAGCGCCAAGCGGCGAGCGCCGTGCGTAACGCGTCCCGGGTGCGCCACCCGTTACCAGGAGGCGACGTCATCGGTCCGGGTTCGGACCCGTGGCGAGACGAGTGGACCGATGACATCGGTCAAGCGCGGGTGGTACCGCGGACGTCGACCTCGACGCCCGTCCCGGATGAGTTCCGGGGCGGGGTTTTTCATGTACGGGAGCAGGTCAGTTGTTCAAGCCGGTGGCCAAGGAGCTGGATGTCCCAGCGCTCGAGGGGGAGCAGATCGAGCGCTGGCGCGTGCACGACACGATGGCCCGCTATCTGGCCCGCAACGCCGACGCCGACGAGCGGTACAGCTTCCTGGACGGACCGATCACGGCCAACAACCCGATGGGCGTCCACCATGCCTGGGGCCGCACCTACAAGGACCTGTTCCAGCGCTACCACACCATGCTCGGCGAGCGGCAGCGCTACCAGAACGGATTCGACTGCCAGGGGCTGTGGATCGAGGTCGAGGTCGAGAAGGAGCTCGGCTTCAACAACAAGCGGCAAATCGAAGCGTTCGGGATCGACCGCTTCGTCGAGCTGTGCAAGGAGCGGGTGACGAAGTTCGCCGCCATCCAGACCGAGCAGAGCAAACGCCTCGGCTACTGGATGGACTGGGACAACTCGTACTACACGAACTCCGACGAGAACAACTACACGATCTGGGCTTTCCTGGCCGAATGCCACCGGCGCGGGCTGGTGTACCGCGGCCACGACGTCATGCCGTGGTGCCCGCGCTGCGGGACCGGCCTGTCGAACATGGAGATCGCGACCGAGGGCTACCGCGAGATCACGCACCTGTCGCTCACGATCAGGCTCCCCATCACGAGCCCGGGCCACGACGGCGAAGACCTGCTGGTCTGGACCACGACCCCGTGGACGCTGTCGAGCAACGTGGCGGCGGCGGTGAACCCGGCCCTCACCTACCAGCTCGTCGAGGGCCGTGACGGTCGCCGCTGGTGGGTCAGCCACGGCTCGAAGGCCCGTGTCGCGGGTGATGCGCCGGTGTTGCGCGAGGCGCCCGGCGCCGAGCTGGTGGACCTCAGCTACGACGGCCCATTCGACGAGCTGCCGGTGGCGGCCGGCGTGGCGCACCGCGTCATCGCATGGGACGAGGTCAGCGACGAGGAGGGGACCGGCATCGTGCACATGGCCCCCGGCTGCGGCCAGGAAGACTTCGCGCTGGCCAGGCAGCACGACCTGGCGGTGCTGGACCCGATCGACGAGTTCGGCGTCTTCCGCGACGGCTACGGCTGGCAGACCGGGCGCTTCGCGGGCGCCACCGGCGACCCGGCGACCGACGTTGCGTACGCGGTCGCCGACGACCTGGAGGCCAAGGGCCTGTTGGTGGCCCGCGAGCAGTACCGGCACCACTACCCGGTCTGCTGGCGCTGCCAGACGCAGCTCGTCTTCCGCCTCGTGGACGAGTGGTTCATCGCCATGGATCCGCTCCGCGAGCCGCTGTCGGCGGCCACGCGCTCCATGACCTGGCTGCCGGAGGGGATCGGCCTCGAGGAGCGCGAGCTGGACTGGCTGCGGAACATGGGCGACTGGATGATCAGCAAGAAGCGCTACTACGGCCTGGCGCTCCCGATCTGGGAGTGCGTCGACTGCGACGCCTGGGAGATCATCGGCTCGAAGGAGGAGCTTGCCGAGCGCGCGGTTGCGGGCTGGGAGGCGTTCGAGGGCCATTCGCCGCACCGACCGTGGATCGACGGCGTCGAGGTCGCCTGCCGATCCTGCGGCGGTCGCGCGAAGCGGACGACCGACGTCGGGAACCCCTGGCTGGACGCCGGGATCGTGGGCCTCTCGACGATGGGGTGGATGACGGACCGCGACGAGTGGGCGCGCTGGTACCCCGCCGACCTGATCAGCGAGTCGTTTCCCGGCCAGTTCCGCAACTGGTTCTACGCCCTCATCGCCGAATCCACGGTGATGACCGGCCAGGCGCCGGCCCGCAACCTGTTCGCCTACGCGCTGATGCGTGATGAGCACGGCGAGGAGATGCACAAGAGCCGGGGCAACGCGATCCCCTTCGACGAGGCGGCCGATCGCATCGGCGCCGACGTCATGCGCTGGCTGTTCGTCTCGACCAACCCGGCCACCAATGTCAACTTCGGGTACGGGCCGGCCCACGAGGTGGTGCGCCGGTTCCTGCTGCCGCTGTGGAACACGTACGCCTTCTTCACTTCCTACGCCCGGCTCGACGGCTGGACGCCGGACCAGACCGATGGCTCCGACGCTCGCACGCTCCTGGACCGATGGCTCCTGTCCCGCCTGGACTCGGTCGTCGCCGAATGCCGGGCAGCGCTCGACGGCTACGACCCGCCGCGCGCGGCGCGCGCGATCGAGGGCTTCGTGGTGGAGGAGCTCTCCGGCTGGTACGTGCGCCGCAACCGGCGCCGGTTCTGGAAGGGCGACCTGGACGCCGACAAGCGGGCCGCCTTCGCCACCCTGCACCGTGTGCTGGTCGACGTGACGCGCCTGCTGGCACCGATGCTGCCGCACGTCGCCGATGCCCTCTGGGAGAACCTCGTCGTCGCCGTCGACCCCGCCGCCCCGGACAGCGCCCACCTGGCGTCGTATCCCGCCGGAGATGGCGAACGCGACGCCGACCTCGAGCATGCGATGCGGCTCGCTCGCGACGTGGTGGCGCTCGGCCGCACGGCACGCAGCCAGTCCGGGATCCGGACCCGTCAGCCGCTGGCCACCGTCAGCGTCAAGCTGCCGGCCGGCGCGACCGCCCTCGCGGACGACGCGGCGATCGCCGCCGAGCTGACGACCATGGTCCTCGACGAGCTCAATGCCAAGCGGCTGGAGCTCATCCCCGACGACTCGGACCTCGTCGAGCGGTCGCTGTACCCGCTGCTGCCGGTCATCGGGCCGCGCCACGGGGCGGACGTGGGGCGCGTGATGGCCGCCGCGCGCGGCGGGGACTGGACGCTCAATGACGACGGCACGGTGACCGCGGGCGGCGTCGCGCTGGCCGCCGACGAGTTTCAGCTCACCGCGCGGGCGCGCGCCGGTCACGAGGTGGCGGAAGAGGGCGGCCTGCTGGTCGCGCTCGACACCCAGCTCAGCGACGAGCTCGAGACTGAGGGCCTGGCGCGCGAGCTGGCGCACCGGCTCCAGAACCTGCGCAAGGCAGCCGGCTACGAGCTCGCCGACCGGATCGAGGTGACGATCACTGCGCCGGCAGGGCTGGCCGCGCGACTGGCACCGCACCGTGACTGGCTCGCCGCTGAGCTCCTGGCAACCTCCATGACCCTCGGCACGGAGGCTGGGCCGACGGATGCGGATCGATCAGAGCAGCTGCACCTGGCGAATGCCGACCTGGTCCTCGCCGTCCGGCGGAGCAACGTCACCGCAGGCGATCATCAGCGGTAGGATCGCGAACCGACCGCCCAATGCGAGGCATGCGGATCGCGGAGCGGCCGGTCGTCCATGTCGGGCCGAGCGGCACCACCTAGACCTGGGATGTCTGGTAGGTGCGATGGGACGCCGTGCCCGGTCGCGACTACGCTCGAACCGGCCAGGTCCCGCGCTCACGTGACCGATTTCCCGCCTACCAGACCCACCAGGTCTACCTGGCAACTACCTCGGTGGATGAGAGCACGGTGAAGCCTGCGGCATCGGTCTACCATGGGCGGCCGATGACCACCGACCCGGCACGCGCCCGCGGACGCGCCGAACTCCTGACCCTGCTGGCCGTGGCGGCCGTCGTCCTCGTCGCCGACCAGGCGACCAAGGCCATGGTGATCGGCGCCATTCCGTTCGGCGAGCGCATCGATGTCGTGGGCGACCTGTTCCAGCTCTGGCACGTCCGGAACACCGGCGCCGCGTTCAGCCTGTTCGAGGGTGGGCTGCTGCTGTTCATCGTGGTGACGGTCCTGGCGCTGGGCATGGTGGCGTACTTCCATCGGTCTTTCGTGGGACGGAGCCGCTGGCTGCAGGTCGTGCTGGGGGTCGTCCTGGGCGGGACCCTCGGCAACTTCATCGACCGCCTGCGGCAGGGGTACGTGACCGACTTCCTGTCGTTCGGCTTCGGCGACACGCGGTTCCCGACGTTCAACATCGCCGACTCGGGAGTCGTGGTCGGCATCGGCCTGCTGGTCATCATCCTCACCTTTTTCACCGACGCCGGCCCGCAGGAGGGCACCAGCCGCACGGAAGCGCCGACGTGAGCGGTCCACCCGTCGGGCCGCGCACCGTGGAGGGCCAGGCTCCTGCCGGGCGATTCGACCTGGCGGTGGTGGCGGTGGCCGGCATCAGCCGCGCCCACGCCCAGCGCCTCATCTCCGATGGTCGTGCCCTGGTCGAGGGGCGGCGGGCGCGGGCCAGCGATCGGCTCGCTGGCGGCGAGCGCATCGGCGTCGAGCTGTCGGCGCCGCCGGACGAGTCGCTGGTCCCGGAGGACATCCCGCTGCGGATCGCCTACGAGGACTCGTCGATGCTCATCGTCGACAAGCCGGCCGGCCTCGTCGTGCATCCCAGCGCCGGCCACGCCACCGGCACACTCGTCCACGCCCTGCTGGGCCGAGCGCGGGCCAGCGGCGAGCCGCTGGGCAGCATCGCCGGCCTGGAGCGGCCGGGGATCGTGCACCGGCTCGACAAGGACACGTCCGGCCTGCTCCTGGTGGCGAAGACCGATGCCGCCCAAGCCAGCCTCATGGCCCAGTTCGGCGACCGCTCGATCGACAAGGAGTACCTGGCCCTGGTGCGTGGCGATGCGCCGGCGTCTCGCGGCCGGGTGGAGGCGCCCATCGGCCGCGATCCGGCCGATCGGCAGCGGATGGCGGTGGTGAGCGGCGGGCGAGAGGCGGCCACCGAATACGAGTCGCTCAGCAGCGGCGGCGGCTATACGCTGCTCGCCCTGCGGCCGCTCACCGGGCGCACGCACCAGATCCGCGCCCACCTTGCGTACCTGCGCCTCCCCATCGCCGGGGACATGCGCTACGGTGGCGGCGTCGGCCCCGGCGGCTTGGAGCGGCAGTTCCTCCACGCCGCACGGCTGGGCCTGGCACGGCCGCTGGACGGCGCGCGGCTGGAGGCGTGGAGCGAGCTGCCACCTGATCTCGCGGCGGCGCTGAACGCGGCTGGGCTGTCGAGCGCACGGCTGCCGGTGGGGGTGGGGGCATCGGTGGAGGGGGCCGTGAGCATGCAGGAGGCGCGATGAGCGAGGAGGTCCCGCCCGACAGCGACCGCTACGCCCCGCCGGACGCCGCACCGTCCAAGAAGATGACGTTTCCCAATCCGATGCTGGTCGTCATCAGCGGCCCGTCCGGGGTGGGGAAGAGCACCATCGTGGCGGTCCTGGCCCACGATCATCCACAGGTCGTACCGATCGTCACCGCCACCACCCGCGAGCGACGGACCGACGAGGTCGACAAGGTCCACTACCACTTCCTGACCGTCGAAGAGTTCGACGCCCTGCGCGCCGCCGACGGGCTGCTCGAGTCTGCCAACGTCCACGGCAACTGGTACGGCACGCCCATCGAGCAGGTGCGAGGCATCCTGGCCGCGGGGCGCGACGCGATCCTCACCATCGACCCGCAGGGCGCGCGAGCCGTCCGCGCACGCGTGCCGGATGCCCTGCTCGTGTTCGTCATGCCGCCCTCCATGGAGGACCTCGAGGACCGCCTCTCCGGGCGTGGTTCGGAGGACGCGGCCAGCATGGAGCGCCGGCGGAAGGACGCCGAGCGCTGGATGGCGCAGACCGATGCCTACGACTACGTCGTCGTCAACGAGACCGATCACCCCGAGGAGGCCGCCGAGCGGATCTGGGAGATCATCCAGGCCGAGGCGCGCCGCGAGCCACCGCGGGCCGTGAACGTCTGACGCCCCCTGTGAGCACCGGGCTGGTGCGGGTGGCGGTCGACGCCCTGGCCGACCGTCCCGAGCGCACGTTCACCTATAGCCTGCCCCGTGCGCTGGGGCGCGTTGCCCCCGGCTCGCTCGTCCTCGTCCCGTACGGCCGGCGCCTCGCACTCGGCTACCTGGTGGCGAGCGGCGCCGAGGCGCCCGACGGCGGCGAGCTGCGCGAGGTGGAGGCCGTCGTCTCCGGACCGATGCTGACGCCGGACCTCCTGGACCTGGCCGCCGACGTTGCCGCCTACTACCGCGCACCGGTGGGCACGACGCTGGCGTCGATGCTGCCGCCGGGCCTGGAGTCGCGGCTCACGCGACGCTGGCAGGTCGTCGACGCCGAGGCGCTTCCGCACGAGGTCCGCGGGCTGGCCGGCGACGACGGGCACATCGAGGATGCCGCACTGCTGCGGCATGCCCCGCGGCGCGGCCGCGAGGCCTGGCTGGAGAAGCTGCGACGCGGCGGCGCCGTGCGCGCGGCGTGGACGCTGCGCCCGCCGGAAATCGCCGAACGACGGGTGCGGGTCCTCCGCCCCGCCGGCAAGCCCGGCGCCCCGCCGAAGCGCGCGCCGCTGCAGGCCGCCCTGCTCGCCGCGGTGGCGGCGGGGGAGCGGACGTTCCCCGAGCTGGCCGAGGCGCTGAGCGTGGACGTGGGCCGCCTGCTGGCCCCGGCGCGCCGCCTGGAGGCGCTGGGAAGGGCGGAGCTCGACTGGCGCGTCGAGGTGCGCGACCCGCTGGCGCACCGTGAGCGACGCGCGCCGCTGGCGTTCGACCTCGCCGCGGAGCAGCAGGACGCTGTCGCGGCCATCGCCGCTCTCGTCCCCGGCGGGGAGCTGCTGCTGGAGGGCGTGACCGCGTCCGGCAAGACCGAGGTGTACCTGGCCGCCCTGGCGGCGACGCTGGCCGCGGGACGCTCGGCGATCCTGCTGGTGCCCGAGCTGTCGGGCGTGGCGCAGCTCGTCGACCGCGTGACCGCCGTCGCCGGTGACGTGGTGGCGGCCCTGCACTCCGGCCTCTCGGGCGGGGAGCGGCACGACGCATGGTGGCGGATCCTGCGCGGCGAGGCGCGGGTCGTGGTGGGGACCCGCAGCGCGGTGATGGCACCGCTGGCCGACCTGGGGCTGGTCGTCATCGACGAGGCTCACGACGGCGCGTACAAGTCCGACCGCACGCCGCGCCTCGATGCCCGGTGGGCGGCACGTCGCCGAGCGCTGCTCACCGGGGCGCGCCTCGTCCTGGGCACGGCCACGCCGGACGTGGTCACCGTCAGCCGCGCCCGGGGCGGGATGGTTGAGCGGGTGCGGCTGCGCGAGCGCCGCGTCGGTGCCGCGCCGTCGGTCGAGGTGGTCGACCTGCGCGAGGAGCTGGCCGGTGGGAATCGGTCCATCTTCAGCGGCAGACTGGCCGAGGCACTCGACGCGCTGGAGCCCGGGCAGCAGGCGATCCTGCTCATCAACCGCCGCGGTGCCGCCACGTTCGTCCTGTGCCGCGACTGCGGGGAGTCGGTCCGCTGCCCGGACTGCGACCTGCCGTACGTGTTCCACCTCTCCGGTGGGCGGCTGCGCTGCCATCACTGCGGGCGAACGGCGGCACCGCCGGACGCCTGCCCGCGCTGCGGCTCGCGCCGCATCCGCTACTTCGGCGCCGGGACGCAGCGGGTCGAGGCCGAGCTGCGATCGCGATTTTCCCGGCTGCGGATCGGGCGCCTGGACTCGGACGTGCTCGCCGCCGGCCGTGGGTACGAGACGGTGTACGACGACTTTGCCGCCGGCGCCTTCGACGTGCTCGTCGGGACGCAACTGGCGGCCAAGGGCCTCGACCTGCCGACAGTGGTGCTCTCGGCGGTGATCGCCGCCGACATCACGCTCAACCTGCCGGACTACCTGGCCCCAGAGCGCACGTTCCAGCTGCTGGCCCAGGTCGCGGGCCGGGCCGGCCGCGGACCGATGCCGGGACGGGTCATCATCCAGTCCTACGCGCCGACGCACTACGCCGTCCGCGCCGCGGCAGCGATGGACGTGGACGCGTTCGCCGACGAGGAGCTGCCGCGGCGGCGCCTGCTGGGCTATCCGCCGGCGTCGGTTCTGGCGCGCCTGCTGGTGGCCGACGCCGACCGCGACCGCGCCGAGGCCCGTGGCCGCGAGGCGGCCGAGGCCGTGTCGCAGCCGGGCGTGGAGGCGCTGGGACCCCTGCCGGCGTACGTGCCGCGGCGCGCCGGGCGATGGCGCATGCAGGTCGTGCTGCGTGCCGAGTCGGAGGCCGCGCGCGCGGCTGCCCTGGAGCGGGTGCCGGCGGGCGTGGCCATCGACGTCGACCCGGAGTCGCTGCTCTGAGCGGATCGGTACACTAGGGACATGGTCGTCCGAGAGATTCTCACCGCCGAAGCGCCGATCCTGCGCGAGAAGACGAAGAAGGTGTCGACCTTCGACGCCAGCCTGCATCGCCTGCTGGACGACATGCTCGAGACGATGCGCGACGCACCGGGGATCGGCCTGGCGGCCAACCAGGTCGGGATCCCACTGCAGGTCGCGGTCATCGAGCTCGAGGACACGATCCATGAGCTCGTCAACCCGCAGATCGTCAAGGCCTCCGGCGAGGTCGTGGACTGGGAGGGCTGCCTCAGCATTCCCGGGTTCGTGGCCGAGGTGACGCGACACCAGAAGGTCACCGTCAAGGCCCGCGACCGCCACGGCAAGGAGTTCCGGATCAAGGGCGAGGACCTCCTGGCGCGAGCGCTGCAGCACGAGATCGACCACCTCAACGGGATCCTGTACATCGACTACCTCGAGAGCCTCGAGGAGCTCGTCCGCGTCAGCGAGCACGCCGACGAGGTCAACGAAGAGACCACCGCCGGCATCTGAGCCAGACCGATGCTGCCCGCCGCGTGAGCACGATCGGGCGCATCGCCTTCATCGGGACCGGGGCCATCGGTGTCCCGCTGCTCGAGCGGCTGCCCGCCATCACCGACGACCTGCTCGTCGTCAGCCAGCCGGATCGGCCCGCCGGCCGCGGCATGCGTTCACGGCCGTCGCCGGTGAGCGCCCGGGCACGCGAGGCGGGGCTCCGGGTCGAGACACCGCGCCGCCTGCGGTCGGATGAGGCGCGCGACCTGCTGACCGCCTGGGCCCCGGATGGGCTGCTCCTGGTCGCGTACGGCCAGCTCGTGCCGGAGCACCTGCTGTCGCTCGCCCCGCGACCGCCGCTCAACGTCCACCCCTCGCTGCTGCCGCGCCACCGGGGAGCGGCTCCGGTGGCCGCCACCATCCTCGCCGGCGATGCCGAGGGCGGCCTGACGCTGATGGTCATGGAGCCGCGGCTCGACGCCGGCCCGATCGTGGCCCAGTGGCCGGTGCCACTCACCGGGCGCGAGACGACGCCCGAGCTGGAAGACCGGCTGGCGGTACTGGCGGCCGAGGTCGTGCCGCCGGAGCTCGAGCGCTGGGCGGCCGGTTCGATCGAGCCGCGGCCCCAGGACGAGAAGGGCGCCACGCTGATACGCCCCTTCACGCGCGAGGACGGGCACATTGATTGGCGGCGGAGCTCGATCGAGCTCGACCGCCAGGTGCGCGCCCTCCAGCCGTGGCCCGGCGCCTGGACCTCGATCGACGGTCGCCGGCTCCACGTCCGGAAGGCGCATCCGCTGCCGGGAATCGACGGACTGCCGATCGGCGTCCTCATCCCCGGCGACCCGGTGCGCGTCGCGTGCGGCCTCGGGGCGCTGGCGCTCGACACCGTGCAGCCGGAGGGGCGATCTCCGATGGACGCCGCCGCATGGCGCAACGGCCTGCAGCGCGAGCACGTCCTGCTGGGCGTCGACTGACGCCCGGGTCAACGGGTCGCTGCCGGCTCGACCTCCTCGGCCAGGTTGGTCAGGTCCTTCACGTCCGACACGCCCGGCACGCCGCGGATGGCGCCGACGAGGCGATCGCGGGTCGCGACCTCGGGAAGCTCGCCGCGGATGACGATCACGCCATTCTCGGCGTTGATGTTGATTGAGCCCTTGGGCAGCGACCGGTCACGGAAGACCTCGCTCTCGACCCGATCGATCAGCGCGGCATCGGTGGCCGGCGCGTCGCCCGGGCCAAGGTTGCGCAGGGCCTGCGCCTTGCCCTCGACGGTCGTGGTGACGGTGCGCGTCGTGCGCTCCAGCTGGCGTCCGCCGCGGCGCACGAGCGCCGCTGCCTGGTCCGCCAGGCGCGCCCGCCGCGAGCGACCGCGATCCGGGTCCAGCAGGTAGGTGCCGAGCGCACCCGCCCCGAGGCCCAGCGCCATCGAGCCGAGGCGCGAGCCGATGCCGGCCTTTCGCTGCGGGATGCGCTGCTCCGCCTGGTTCTCGAGCTCCCTGCGGAGTCGTTCAATTCGTTTCATCGGTACGTGACCCTCTCAGTCGTATCAGTTCCTTATCGACAGGGACACTCGCACGACCCATGCCGGGGCTCGTGCAGGCCGGGTTCGTGAGGTTGAATTCGGCCTCGGCTATACTCCCGGCGACCCCCGTGGAGGTGGGGAAACCACAGATGTTCTTCGATCCGCTTTACCTGCTCGTCCTGATCCCGACGCTCGCCATCACCGGCTGGGCGGCGTGGCGGGTGCGTTCCACGTACTCGAAATGGGCGAAGGTCGACTCCGGCATCACCCTCAATGCATTCGACTTCGCGCGCCAGCTCCTGGACCGCCAGGGCCTGGGGCACGTCAAGATCGAGCCGACGCCCGGCCAGCTCACCGATCACTACGACCCGCGCGGGAAGATCCTGCGCGTCAGCACCCAGGTCGCCGATGCCAGGGCGCTCGAGACGAGCGGCGTCACGACCAGCGCCCCGCGGCTGTCGGTGGCGGCGGCCGCCGTCATCGCCCACGAGGTGGGGCACGCCGCACAGGACCATGCCGGTGAGCCGGCCATGAAGCTTCGCCAGCTCATCGTGCCGGCGGCGCAGTTCGGCTCCGGCATCGCTCCGTGGCTCGTCATCGCCGGCGTGTGGTTCAGCATCACCGGGCTCGCGATCGTGGGCCTGATCGGCTTCGCCGCGGCCGTGCTGTTCACGTTCGCGACGCTGCCGGTGGAGATCGGCGCGTCGGGCAAGGCACTCGCCTACGTCAACGCGTCGGGCCTGACCGGCGAGCGCCACGGCGGGGCTCGCGACGTGCTCAAGGCCGCGGCCTGGACGTACGTGGCGGGAGCCCTCACCGCGCTCCTCACGTTCCTGTACTACGCGTGGCTCGTCTTCGGCCGTCGTGACTGAGCTGAACCTTGCCGGTCCACGGCCGGCGATCAGCGAGATCGATCCCGCACCGCTCGCCGCGTGGCTCGCCGCCCGCGGCGAGCCGCCGTATCGGGCGACCCAGGTGCTGGCGGGCGCGCATCGGGCCGATGCCGGTGGCTTCGACGACCTCACCGACCTGCCGGCGCCGCTGCGCCACGCGCTCGACGGCGCCTTCCGCTATTCGACCATCGAGGCCAGCCACGTCCTGACCGCCGACAACGGGCTGACCGCCAAGGCGGTGCACCAGCTGCACGACGGGCAACGGGTGGAATCGGTCCTGATGCGCTATCCATCCCGCGGCCGGATGGCGGAGCGGACCACGATCTGCATCAGCTCGCAGGCCGGATGCGCGGTCAACTGTCCGTTCTGCGCCACCGGACAAGCGGGCTTCGCACGGCAGCTGACCCCGGGCGAGATCGTCGACCAGGTCCTGCATTGGCACCGCCCGCCCTGGCACGCCCTGGGGCAGGAGTGGCGGCCGCGCGACAGGCGGGCGAGCTACAACATCGTCTTCATGGGGATGGGCGAGCCGCTCAACAACGCCGACCGCGTCTTCGAGGCGGTCCGCCTCCTCAATGACCCGGCGCGACTGGGCATCGGGGCGCGGCGGATCACGGTCAGCACCAGCGGCGTGGTGCCGGGCATCGACCGCATGATCGAGGAGCTGCCCCAGGTCAACCTGGCCATCAGCCTCCATGCGGCGACCGACGAGCTGCGCGATGAGCTGGTGCCCATCAACCGCAAGTGGCCGGTCGCGGCCGTCGTCGACGCGGGCCAGCGCTTCTCGGAGCGGACCGGCCGCCGCGTCAGCCTCGAGTACGTGATGATCGACGGCCTCAACGACACCGACGCGCAGGGAGCGGCACTCGTCGATGCGGCACGCGGCTGGCGCAGCCACGTCAACCTCATCCCGCTCAACCCCACCCCTGGCTCGCGCTGGAGCGGCACGCCAGCGGCACGGATTGCCCGCTTCGTCGAGGGTCTGCGGGCGGGGGGCGTGTCGGTGACGGTGCGCGACACGCGGGGACGGGAGATCGAGGCCGCCTGCGGCCAGCTGCACGCGCAGCTCGCCGGCAGGGAGCTGCCGCGCGCCGGACGCCCCGCGGCGCCATCGGTGCCGGTGGCATGAGCGACGACCTGCAGATCAGCGCGTCCATCCTGAATGCCGACTTCGCGCGCCTGGGCCAGGAGGTGCGACGCGCCGTCGACGGCGGGGTCGACTCGATCCACCTCGACGTCATGGACGGCCACTTCGTCGACAACATCACCATCGGGCCGGTCGTCGTCGAGGCGCTGCGGCCGCATGCGGCGCTGCCGTTCCACAGCCACCTCATGATCAGCCGTCCGCTCGCTTACATCGACGCCTTCGCGGAGGCCGGCAGCGACCTCATCGTGGCCCACGTCGAGGCCGATGACGATCCGGGGCAGGTCGTCGATGCCATTCGTGCCGCGGGCAAGGTTCCCGGCCTCTCGCTCAACCCCGATACGCCGGTCGAGGACATCACGCCCTACCTCGACCGCATCGAGCTGCTGCTGGTGATGACCGTCCAGCCCGGCTGGGGCGGCCAGCCGTTCCGCGACGACGTTCTGCCCAAGATGGCGTGGCTGCGCGACGAGATCGAGCGCCGCGGGCTCGACCTGCCGATCGGCGTCGACGGCGGCGTCAACGACGAGACGATCGGGGCGGCGCATGCCGCCGGGGGATCGGTGTTGGTCGTCGGCTCGGGGCTGTATCGTCATCCCGGCGACCTCGGACCGGCCGTGGCCGACCTCCGCCGCCTCGCCCTCGCCGACACCTGAACCCACCATCCCGCTGCCCCAAGGTGACATGCTGACCCGCTCGCGATCCCCCCTCGGTTTCCTCATCCTCGTCGTGCTGCTCGCGGCCTGCGGCGAGGACGGGCCGCTGCCGCCCGCCGCCTCGCCGACCCCGGTCCCGCCGCGCGAGGTGACGGTGATTGCGCTCGACCGTGCCAGCGGCGACCCCATCCCGAATGCCGTCGTATCGATCGACGGCGACGAGCTGTCGGCCGACGCGGCCGGGACGGTGACCCTCACCGCGCTCGTCGGTGCCGAGGTGGAGGCCGTGGCCGATGGGTACGACGCCGGCTCCGGCAGCGTCCCGCCCGAGGGGGACCTGCGGATCGAGCTGCGCGACAACACCCTGATCGGGACCGTCACCGACGAGACGGGATCTCCGCTGGCCGGCGTGCGCGTCTTCGTCGACGGCCAGGAGGACGGCGACCTGGCCACGACCGACGAGGAGGGCAGCTACCGGCTGGCGGGCGTCCCCGAGGCCGGGACGCTGATCTACAAGCGCGCGGGCTACCGGCTTGGCGAGATCGCGATCGACGCCGCCATGGTCAAGGACGTCGCGATGGAGCCGTTCGAGGTGCGTGCCCTGTACGCGCCGTCCGCCGTCTTCGAGGGTCCGGGCCGTCTCGATGAGCTGCTCGAGCTCGTCGAGAGCACGCACGCCAACGCGATGGTCATCGACGTCAAGGAGACCGACGGCAAGATCTACTGGGCCACCGAGCTCGACGCGGCGGTGGAGGCGGGCGCGGTGCGCGAGAACCCGCTGTTCGACCTAAAGGAGCTGCTGCCCGCGCTCAAGGAGCGCGGCATCTACACCATCGCCCGCATGGTCGCCATGAAGGACAACACGACCGCCGCGGCGCGACCCGAGCTGGCGGTGATGAACGTGCGCACCGGCGAGCCGTGGCGCGACAACATCGGCGGCGCCTGGCTCGACCCCAGCGCGCCGGGGGTGGGGGAGTACCTCGCGGCCCTGGCCGGTGACCTCGCCGACAAGGGCTTCGACGAAGTGCAGCTGGACTACATCCGGTTCTACAGCGACGGCCCGTACGACGTCGCCGACACCAACCTGCCCAACACCCAGTCGTTCCGGCTGCCGGCCATCGAGCGCGTGATGCGCGTCGTGAGCGAGCGAATGGTGCGCGAGAAGGCGTTCCTGGGAGCCGACGTCTTCCCGATCGCCTTCATCGTCCCCGACGACCAGGGGATCGGGCAGCGGCCGGAGGTGATCATGCCCTACGTCGACTACTTCTGCCCCATGGTCTACCCGTCGCACTACGGGCCCGGGGTGTTCGGCTTCCCGGTCCCCAACAACCATCCGTACGAGGTCATCGACCAGACGCTCCAGATCATGAATCGCCAGGCGGCCGGCCTCCCGGTCTCGATCCGGCCCTGGATCCAGGACTTCGGCTACGGGGCGTTCGCACCGTACACGGCGGCCCAGGTGCGGGCCGAGATGGACGCCGTGGCCGACAACGGCGGCTCGGGCTGGATGATCTGGAACGCGCGGGCGCGCTTCACCGAGGCGGCGCTCGACCCGCCACGCGAGGGCGAGGACGCGGGGCCGCTGACCTCGGCCGCCCCGGCGGCATCGGTCGCACCGTCCGCCTCTCCTTAGCAACCGATGCGACTCGTGGTGCAGCGCGTGACGCGGGCGGCGGTCCGCGTCGACGGCGCGCTGATCGGCGAGATCGGTGGTGGCGCGGTGGTGCTGGTGGGGATCGGCGGCGGCGATGACGAGACCAGGGTCGATCGCACGGCGGACCGGCTGCTCGGCCTGCGCTACTTCCCCGACGATACCGGTCGGACGAATCGCTCGATCGCCGAGGCGGGCGGGTCGTTCCTGGTGGTGAGCCAGTTCACGCTGTATGCCGACACGCGGCGCGGGCGCCGTCCGGGTTTCACCGACGCCGCGCCGCCGGAGGTTGCCGAGCCGCTCGTCAAACGCTTCGCCGCGCGGTTGGCGGCCGCGGGCGTCCCGGTCACGACCGGGCGCTTCGGCGCCGCGATGGAGCTGGAGCTCGTCAACGATGGCCCGTTCACGCTGGTCATCGACGCGGAGTGAGCCCGCCGCCCGGACACAACTACGCCCGCGTCGGCTGACGCGGGCGCATCGGTCTTCCGCAGGTGAACGTCAGACCTTCTGGGCGGTCCGGATGCAGCGGCTGCAGGCCTGGATCTTCTTGGTCGTGCCGCCGGTGGTGACGGTCATCGGCTGCAGGTTCGGCAGCCAGCGGCGCAGGGCACGCTTGCGGTTCATGCCGACCGACTGGGGATTCCAGCCGGTGATGGGCTTCTTGCCGCAGATGTCACAGGTGCGAGCCATGGGGGGTGGAGTGCTCCATTCATGAAACGACCGGCGCCTGGCGCCGGAGCGGCAGCGATCGTAGCACGCTACGATCGGGCCATGCAATCGAGCGGCCCGGGCCGGGCGTGACCGCCGCGAGCACCGCTCAGGCCCTCAGCCCCGAGGAGCTCGATCGGCCGATCCGGTCGGCGATGCCCGACTTGGCCCGCCAGTCCGCCGCCCTCAAGCGCCTCGGCATCACTACTCCGCGCGAGGCGATCTTCCACCTCCCGTTCCGCTACGACGACTTCAGCGAGCTGCGCAAGCTCGGTGACCTGGCGCCCGACGAGAAGCAGTCGGCGGTGGTGCGCATCGGGACGGTCAAGATCGAACCCGGATTCGGACGGCGGCCGCAGCGCGTGATCGCGCAGCTCACCGACGACAGCGGCAGCGCGGAGGCGGTGTGGTTCGGACGACGATTCGTCGAGCGGCGGCTGACGACCGGCGACGAGGTCGTCATCAGCGGCAAGGTGACCATGCGCGGCTGGCGCCCGCAGTTCACGTCGCCGGAGTTCACGCCGGTGGGGCGTGAATCGGTCCACACGGCGCGGGTGGTACCGGTGTATCCCCTGGCCGGAGGCCTCACCCAGAAGCGGGTCCGCGAGCTGCTGGCGCGCATCCTGGAACGTGCCTTGCCGGCGCTCGATGACCCATTGACCGATGCCGAGCGAGACCGCCTGCCGCGGCTCGCCGATGCGCTGGGCACCGTGCACTTTCCGGAACAGGCAGCCGATGTCGATGCCGCACTCGACCGCCTCGCCTTCGACGAGCTGCTGGCCCTGCAGCTCACCCTGGCCAGGGCGCGTCGCGCTCGCAGCGGGCAGAAGGCGCCGCGCATCGCCGTCGACGCGGCCGAGCTCGGATCGCTGCTGGGTGCGCTGCCGTTCGAGCTGACCGGTGACCAGCGCACGGCGGTCAACGAGGTGCTGGCCGACCTCGCCACCTCGCGACCGATGCGACGGCTGCTCCAGGGCGACGTTGGCAGTGGCAAGACCGCGGTGGCGGCGATCGCGCTGGCCGCCACGGTGCGCGGTGGCTGGCAGGGCGCGCTGATGGCGCCGACCGAGATCCTGGCGCGCCAGCACCACGCCGGCCTGGCCCCGCTGCTCGACGCGCTGGGGGTGCGGGCCGAGTTTCTGTCCGGCTCGCTGGGCGCCGCGCGACGGCGCGACGTCCACGAGAAGCTCGCCGCCGGGATGGCGGACGTGGTGATCGGCACCCACGCGGTCATCAGCGACGGGGTCGAACTGCCGCGCCTCGGCCTGGCGGTGGTCGACGAGCAGCATCGCTTCGGCGTCGCCCAGCGCGCCGCGCTGCAGGCCAAGGCGGGGGAGCGCGACCCGCACGTCCTGGCACTCACCGCCACGCCCATCCCGCGCACGCTGGCGCTGACGTTCTACGGCGACCTCGCCATCAGCAGCATCCGGGAGCTGCCACCCGGGCGGCAGCCGGTGCGCACCGAGATCCGGGACCGGTCGGCGCTGCCGAAGATCCAGCAGTTCCTGGCCGATGAGGCACGCGAGGGCCGGCAGTCGTTCGTGGTGGTACCGCTGGTCGCGGAGTCGGCCGCACTCGAGGCGGCCTCGGCCGAGGCCGAGGCGGAGCGTCTGCGCGACGCGCTGCCGGCCCTGCGAATCGGCATCGTCCATGGCCAGCAGAAGGCCGAGCTGCGCGACGGGACGATGGCCCGATTCGCGGCGGGCGAGCTCGACGTCCTGGTCGCCACGACCGTCATCGAGGTCGGCATCGACATCCCCAACGCCAGCGTGATCCTCATCGAGGATGCGGAGCGCTTCGGGCTGGCACAGCTCCACCAGCTCCGCGGCCGCGTCGGACGTGGCACGCAGCGCTCGTACTGCATCCTGCTCTCCGACGCCACCGACGAGCGCAGCCGCGAGCGGCTCGAGGTGCTGCGCGGGTCGAACGACGGGTTCGTCATCGCCGAGGCCGACCTCGCCCTTCGCGGCGCGGGCAACCTGCTCGGTACCCGCCAGGCCGGCCTGCCGCCGCTCCGCGTCGCCAGCCTCTTCGAGCCACGCCACATCCGCCTGGCGTGGGCCGCCAAGGACCTCGCCGACCGCCTGCTTGAGACCGATCCCACCCTCTCAGGGCGCCCGGCGCTGGCGCGCGCCCAGGCCGAGTTCGTCGCGCGCGAGGAGGGCGACGACGCCGATGGCAACTGACCGATGCGCGTGATCGCCGGCGTCGCGCGCGGCGTGCCGCTCACTGCGCCCCGCGACCGTGCCACCCGGCCGATCACCGATCGGGTCAAGGAGACGCTCTTCGGCATCATCGGGGCGCGCGTGCTCGACGCACGCGTGCTCGACCTGTACGCGGGCAGCGGGGCCATCGGCATCGAGGCTCTCTCCCGCGGGGCGGCCCATGCGACCTTCGTTGAGCGCGGCCGCGACGTGGCCGCGGTGATCCGGTCCAATCTGGAGAAGACGCGGCTGGCGGAGGCCGCATCGGTGCACGTCGAGGCGGTCGATCGCTTCCTGGACCGCGTCGGAAACGATCGGTACGACCTGGTCGTCCTCGATCCGCCGTATGCCGAGCGTGCTATCCTCGCGCCGCTCCGAGCGCTGGTGCCGCTCCTCGCCCCGGAGGCGATGGTGGTGGTGAAGCACTTCTGGCGGACAGACGTGCCGGAGGTCGCCGGCCTCGTCGCTAACCGCGAGCGGCGCTTCGGGGAGACGACCCTCACCTTCCTGGCCAGCGAGGAGGATCCATCTTGAGCCGCATCGCCGTCTTCCCCGGCTCATTCGACCCCATGACCAACGCGCACCTCGACGTGGCACGCCGCGCGGCGACGCTGTTCGACGGGCTGGTGGTGGGGGTCCTCAACAACACGAAGAAGCAGCCGATCTTCGCGATCGACGAGCGGGTGGGGCTCATCCGGGCCTCGGTGGCCGATCTCGGCGACCACGTCCGCGTCGAGGCCTTCGACGGCCTGACGGTCGAGTTCGCCCGCCGCAGCGGCGCCAGCTTCGTCGTCCGCGGCCTGCGCGCGGTAAGCGACTTCGAGGCAGAGCTCCAGATGGCACACACCAACCGCAAGCTGGCCCCCGAGATCGACACAGCGTTCCTGATGAGCGCGCTCGAGTTCGGCTACCTGTCCTCGACGCTCGCCAAGGAGGTGGCCCAGTTCGGCGGCGAGATCGACGGGATGGTGCCGCCGCCGGTCGCCAGTGCCCTGCGCGAGCGGTTCGCCGCCGGCTGACGATCGACCCTCGGCGGCCGCGAGGCCGCCGTGAGCGTGGACGCTCGCGGCTGGGCGACGGTATGATCCGCGGAACGGCGAACCGCTGCATGCGAAGGAAACGGAGGCCGCCACGGACATCATCTTCCTCGTCGAGCGCCTCGAGTCGCTCGTGGCCGCCGGCAAGAAGCTCCCGCTCACCAACAACGTCGTGCTGGACCAGGCGGCGGTGCTCGAGCTCATCGACCAGCTACGGGTCTCGGTGCCCGACGAGGTCCGCCAGGCGAAGCGCATCACCGAGGAGGCAACGCGTATCGCGGAGCGCGCCCGCGAGGAGGGCGACCAGGTGATCGCCCGCGCCCAGGCGCAGGCGGCCCAGATGCTCGAGGAGCGGGAGCTGGTGCAGATGGCGCAGCAGCGAGCCGCCGAGCTCATCGACGCCGCCCAGAACGAGGCCAGCGAGGTGCGGCGCGGCGCGGACGAATATGCGGCCGGGGTGCTCATCCGGCTCGAGGGCGAATGCATCAAGGCCCTGACCAGCATCAAGCGCGGCCTCGACATGCTCGACGACCGCTACCGCCCGGCAGAGGGAAGCGGCGCCGCCGCGCTGGCCGAGGCGGCCGAGGGCATTGCGCAGGAGGCGGAATCCACGCCGCGACCATGACCTCCTTCAACGTCGCCGGGCTCCTCCAGGAGCCGCCCGGCGAGGCGCGCGAGGCGCGGCTGCGTGATCGATACGTCACCCTCGGCCCGGACGTCGAGCTCGCCGGGCCACTTGACGCCGACCTGCGCCTGCAGCGGACGAACCGCGGGATCCTGGTGCGCGGGCGCGTGCAGGCCCCCATCCTGCGCACCTGCGCGCGCTGCCTCGACACGTTCGTCGAGGACGTCGAGGTCACGCTGGACGAGGAGTACCTGCCGACGATCGACCCCGCCAGCGGGGCACCGGTCGGCATCGCGGCCGAGGACGCCGAAATCCAGCGCATCGACGCCCACCATGAGGTGGACCTGCGACCCCTCCTCCACGACGAGCTGGCGCTCACCGAGCCGATGCATCCGCTGTGCCGCCCCGACTGCCCGGGGCTGTGCACCGTCTGCGGGCGGTCGCTGGCCGATGGACCTCACGACCACGCAGAGGACGATATCGACCCCCGCCTGGCCGGCCTGGCCGCGCTCCTCGATCGCGACGACTGATCCGCCGTTGGCCAGCCCGCGACCGTCGCGGCTATACTGCGGCGTTCCCAGTCCCTCTTCGTTCAGGAGTCACGCGTGGGCGTCCCCAAGCGCAAAGTATCCAAGGCCCGCCAGGGCGAGCGTCGCGCTCACCTGGCCATCAGCGCGCCGGCCCTCGTGGAGTGCGATCACTGCCACGAGCTGAAGCGCGCGCATCACGTCTGCCCGACCTGCGGCTACTACGACGGCCGCGAGGCGATGCCCATCGAGCAGCCCTCCGCGGCAGAGGGGCAGCGGTAGTCCCTTCCATGAGACGCGTCGGGCGTTGAGCGTCATGCGCATCGCCGTCGACGCGATGGGCGGCGACCACGCCCCCCGCGAGGTCGTGCGCGGTGCCATCAACTACGCCGCCGCCAACGCCGACGAGGTGATCCTCGTCGGCGACGTTCCCCGGATGGAGCGCGAGATCGCCGACTACGGCCGCGGACGGCCGGCGAGCGTCACCTTCGTCGACGCCCCCGAGGTCATCGAGATGGGGGAGCATCCGGCCGCCGCGCTGCGCTCCAAGCGGCGGGCCTCGGTGCGCGTGGCGACCGACCTGGTGCGCGACGGCGCCGCCGACGCTGTCGTCAGCGCCGGATCGACCGGCGCCACCATGGCCGCCGCGGTCTTCCGCCTGGGCCGCATCGAGGGCATCGATCGGCCGGCGCTGCCGGCACACATGGTTACCGCCACCGGTCCGATCATGCTGCTGGACGTCGGCGCCAACGTCGACTCGACGGCGGAGAACCTGGTCCAGTTCGCCGCCATGGGCGCGATCTTCGCCGAGCGCGTGCTGCATGTGCCGGCGCCCCGCATCGGGCTGCTCAACATCGGCGAGGAGATCGAGAAGGGCGATGCGCTGGCCCGCGCCGCCCACGAGCTCCTGGCCTCGGCCGATCTCAACTTCGTCGGCAATGTGGAGGCCCACGAGATGATCGCCCACCGAGCCGACGTCGTGGTCTGCGACGGGTTCGTAGGGAACGTGGTCATCAAGCTGTTCGAGGGCCTGACGAGCTACATCTTCCGGTCGCTGCGCGCCGACCTGCAGCAGGGGCCGGTGGCGCCGCTGGCGCTCCTGGCGCTCAAGCCGGGCTTCGAGCGCATCCGGCAGCGGTTCGACTACGAGCGCTACGGCGGGGCTCCGTTGCTCGGCGTGAGAGGGGTGAGCATCGTGACCCATGGACGCGCCAAGGCCCGAATGATGGAGCACGCGATCCGCGTCGCGTCCGAGGCCGCCGCGGCGCGCATCCCCGACGTCATTGCCGAATGGACGCGGAGCCACCCCGCGCTGCGGGCCACGCCGGTGCCGGGCCCTGCGTCACTGGGCGTCGACGTCGACGGCGCGTCGACGCTGGCCACCGGCCCAGGGGCCGATGTATGACGGATATGGCGACGCCGCGGATCGGGGTTCGGCGCCCCGGCCTCCGGGCGCGCCGCCTGGCGCTGATGGCCCTCTTCGAAGCCGACTTCGGCATCTCCAGCGCGACCGCTGCCCTGGAGCGGATGCGGAGCGAGGAGGAGATCCCCGCCGCCGTGGTCGGCCATGCCGCGCAGATCGTGAGCGGCGTGCTGGCAGAGCGTGAGGCTCTCGACGTCGAGATCGCCCGGCTGGCGCCCGCCATCCCGGTCAGCGAGCTCGGAAAAGTGGAGCGGGCGATCCTCCGGAGCGCTCTTTGGGAGGTGCTATACTCCGCCGCGACCCCGGTCAGGGAGACCGTCGAAGACGCCGTTTCCCTAGCCCGGATCTATGCCGGAGACGCGGCCCGACGGCTTGTGAACGGTGTCCTGGGCAGCGTATCGAGATCATCGGGTGCAGGAGACGAATTAGCGTGACCGACGGAACCACCTTCGAGCGACTCAAGAAGATCATCGTCGAGCAGCTCGGCGTCGACGAGGAAGAGGTGACCCTGCAGGCCTCGTTCGTCGAGGACCTGAACGCCGACTCGCTCGACCTGGTCGAGCTCATCATGAGCCTCGAGGAGGAGTTCGGGATGGAGATCTCGGACGAGGACGCCGAGAAGATCCAGAAGGTCTCCGACGCCGTCGAGTTCATCGAGGAGCACCAGCAGTAGCGCCGGAGGCGCGATGGCCAGCACCCACCCGCCGAGCCTGGACCGGCTCGGCGAGGAGCTCGGGATCGAGCTCACCGATCCGGAGGCCATCCGCCAGGCATTCGTCCACAGCTCCTACTTCAACGAGAACCCGACCAGCGCCGCCGGCCACAACGAGCGGCTCGAGTTCCTCGGCGACGCCGTGGTCGGCCTCATCGTCTCCCGCCTCCTCTACGAGCGCTATCCCGACGAGCACGAGGGCTTCCTGACCGCGCGCCGCGCCGCCCTCGTCAATCGCGACGCGCTGGCCGGCCTGGCCCTGGAGCTCGGGCTGCATCGGTACCTGCTCCTGGGCCGTGGCGAGGCCGATGCCGGCGGCGCCACCCGGCCCTCGCTCCTGGCCGGCACGTTCGAGGCGGTCGCCGGCGCCGTCTATCTCGCCGAGGGCTTGGAGCGCACGCGCGCCTGGCTGCGCACCCTGTTCGCAGAGCGCCTCGACCTGCGCGGCGAGGACGACGAGCCGCCCAAGTCCGCCAAGAGCCGTCTCCAGGAGTGGAGCCAGCGCCAGCGGCACATGCGCCCGCATTACCAGGTCCTGTCCACCTCGGGTCCGCCGCATGACCAGCGCTTCACGGTGGCGGCGGTGGTCGGTGGCGAGCAGCTGGCGGTCGGCGAGGGATCGAGCCGCCAGCGGGCCGAGGAGCGGGCGGCGGAGGTCGCCCTGGGCATCCTCGACGGTCCGCCCTCGTGAGCCGTCTGAAGGAGCTGCGGCTCCATGGCTTCAAATCCTTCGCCGACCCCACGCGGTTCGTCTTCGAGCCCGGCGTCAACGCGGTGATCGGCCCCAACGGGTCGGGCAAGAGCAACATGGCGGATGCCGTGCGCTGGGTGCTCGGGGAGCAGTCGAACCGCTACCTGCGCACGCGACGCGCCGAGGACGTCATCTTCGCCGGCTCGCAGGCCCGACGCCCGCAGGGCATGGCCGAGGCGATCCTGACCCTGGACAACGCCGATGGCGGGCTGCCGATCGACTTCGGCGAAGTTTCGATTGGCCGGCGTGCGTATCGGTCCGGCGAGAGCGAGTACCTCATCAACGGCGCGCGGGCAAGGCTGCGCGACATCGTCGAGCTCCTCGGCGAGGGCCAGCTGGGCGCCAATGCCCTGGTTGTCGTCGGCCAGGGCACGGTCGACAGCGCCCTGTCCCTGCGCCCCGAGGAGCGCCGCCAGCTCTTCGAGGACGCGGCCGGCGTCAAGTCGCTCCAGGTCCGTAAGAACGAGGCATTGGGACGGTTGGCGCGGGCCCGCGACAACCTCACCCGTATTGCCGACCTCGTCGCCGAGCTCAAGCCGCAGGTGCGACGCCTGGCGCTGCAGGCACAGCATCAGCAGGAGCACGCCACGTTCGGCCGCCGCGCGCGGGCACTGGTGGTCGAGCTGCACCGTCGCCGCGAGAGCGAGCGCCGCTCCGCGCTCGGCGAGGCCCGGCGCGCGGCGGCGGCCGCAGAGGCCGCGCTGGAAGCCCACCGCGTCGAGCAGGCCGCAAGTCGCGAGGCGGTCGGACGCGCGGAATCCGCCTACTGGGAGAGCGAGGCGGCGGCCCGCCGGGCAGGAGAGCGCCGCGCCGGGACGCGAGAGGCGCTGATCCGCGCCGAGGGACGGGCCGAGAGCCTCGCCGCCCGGCTCGCCGAGCTGGTCAGCGCGCTCGAGTCGGGTGAGCGGGCCGTGGCCGAGGCACGATCGGCGCTGGCCGGTCTCGACGACCCCGACGCCATGGAAGAGGAGATCGCCCCTGCCATCGGCGCCTCCCGCGCGGCCGAGGCAGCCTGGCAGGAGGCGATCACCGCGCTGGCGGCCGCCGATGCGACGTTGCTCGAGGCCGAGGAGGAGCTTTCACGTGCGCGCGGCGCGCAGGCCGACGAGCTCGCGGCAACGGCCAGGCTGGCGGAGCGTCAGGCGGCGCTGGACGAGCGTCGCAGCCGCGTGGCCGCCGAGCTGGCCGAGGCCGAGTCGGCAGCCACGGCCGCGCACCAGGCGGTTGACGTGGCGCGCGCGGCGGAAAGCACTGCAGCCGATGCGTTGGGCACGGCGCGCGCACAGGTGGCCGCCGCCGAGGAGCGCGTGGCGAAGGCGGCGCGGGACGCCGAGGTCGCCACCCAGCAGGCCGAGCAGCTCGAGCAGCGGATCCGGATGGCCGAGTCCGAGCTCGCGACGCTCGCGGATCGCGCCGCCCAGGGCGATCGCCTGGCACCCGCGTTGATGGCTGCCGGCTGGCGGGGCCTGGTCGACCATCTCGACCCGCCACGGGAGGTGTGGGCCGCCCTCGAAGCGGTGCTCGGCGGCGAGCTCGTCGACGCCCTCCTATGGGACGGTGACGACCCCAGTTCGGCAGCCGACGCCACGGCCGGCGTGGCGCGGCTCCTGGCGCTTGGCTCCGCGGACCCAGCAGAGCGCGACGCCGCACTGCGCGCGGTCGGTGGGACGCAGCCACTGACGGATCTCCTGGGGACCAGTGACCTGCCCTTGGCCTTGGCCCGCGTCGTCATCGCTCCCAGCCTCGGCCACCTCCTCGAGGGCTGGCGGGATCTGCCCGCCGGTTGGGTCGCGGTGACCGAGACGGGCGACGTGGCCGACGGCCGGGGCGTCGTCTCCGTTCGAGGGCGCCGGGACCCACACGCCGACGCGGCCGCCCGCCAGCACGCCCGGAGTCGAGCGCTGACCGATGAGCTGGCGACGCTGCGCCCGCAGGCCGAAGCGGCACGGGCTGCGGCGACCGCGGCGGCGGCGGAGCACGGGCGAGGGATCACGAAGCGCGATGAGGCAGCCGAGGCGCTGCGGGCGGCGGAGGAGGCGCACCGGACAGCCGCTGCGACGCTCGCGACCACCACTGCCGCGGCGACTCGGACCGCCGACGAGCGCGAGCGCCTCCGACGCATCGATGAGGAGACAACCGCCGAGACCGCCTCCCGGCCCCCGATGGAGTCGGCGACCCCGGCGGGCCAAGACCTGGCCGGGCTGGCCGACGCCGCGGTCGAGGCGCGAGCAGCGCGCGACGCGGCCGCGTCACGCCGTGATGCTGCGCGCGACGCCTGGCAGGCGGCGCGGGCAGCGGCCCAGGAAGCCGAGGCGCGGAGCGCCGGCCGGCGAGGGGAACGGGCGATCCTCGAGGGACGCCTGGCGGCGCTCGAGGCCACATTGCCCGGGCAACGTGCCACGCACGAGGGTCTCGAGGCGCAGGTGACCGTCGCCATGAGTGCCGTAGAGGAGGCACGCTCCGCCGACGTGGCGGCTGCCGAGGCCCAGCGCGCCGCCGACACGGCGCGTGAGGCTCGCCGTCGCGACCTGATGGAGCTCGAGCGTGGGACGGGCGGGGCGGCTGCGCAGGTCGCCGAGCTGGAGCGTGCCGCACAGGCCACCGCGATCGCCGCCTCACGCGCCGAGGACGCGCTCGCCGCCGCCAACCGCGAGCGCGAGCTGGCTCTCGAGGGTATCCCCGACGAGCCGGCGCCGGACGGGGAGGAGGCCGGCGCTGGCGACATGGCGGCCCTCGACGACGCCGCGCTGGAGGCCGAGCTGCGCCGCGTGCGCCGCACGCTGGGCCAGATCGGATCGGTCAACCCATTCGCGGTGGAGGAGCATCGCGAGCTCTCCGAGCGGCTGGACGGGCTGACCGCGCAGGAGACCGACCTGGGCGGGGCGATCGCCGCCACCGATGAGCTGATCGCCACTCTCGACGTCGAGATCACCGAGCGGTTCAACACTGCCTTCGCCCAGATCGCGACCCGCTTCGACGAGTTCTGCCAGCTTCTCTTCGCCGGCGGGTCAGCATCCCTCCAGCTGTCCGACGGCGAGGACGGCGAGGCACCGGGCGGGATCGAGATCGTGGTACGACCGCCCGGCAAGCGGCTCCAGCGCCTGGCGATGCTCTCCGGCGGGGAGCGGGCGCTGGCCGGGGTGGCGCTCCTGTTCGCCATGCTCAGCGTCAACCCGGTGCCGTTCTGCATCCTCGACGAGGTCGACGCCGCACTTGACGAGGCCAACATCGGCCGCTTCGCCGATGCGCTCCGCAAGCTGAGCGAGTCGATCGACTTCGTGGTGATCACCCACAACCGTGCCACGATCGAGGTGGCCGACACGATCTACGGGGTCACCATGACCGATGCAGCGGTGTCGTCAGTCCTCTCGCTGCGGCTGGCCGACGTCCCGGCCGAGGTCAGCGCCTGATGTTCCGGCGGCGTACCGAGCCCCAAACCGACCCCGCGCAGGCCGACGCGGCCGACGCGGAGCCGGTCCCGACCACGGTCCCGCGGCCGGCACGCGCCGCGACCGGGATGGCAGGCATGGGGCTGCGCGCCCGTCCCTCTGGCCTGGGGTCGCGGCTGCGGTCGATCCTCGGTGTCGGCGCTCCCGCCACCGAAGCCACCTGGGACGAGGTGGAGGAGGCGCTGATCGCCGCCGACGTGGGGGCGACCACGACGCTCGACCTCGTCGAGGCCGCCCGCCAGCGCCTGCGCGCGGGCGGCGGACGGAGCGGTGACGACGTGCGGCGCGCCCTGGCCGACGAGGTCCGCGCCCGGCTGGACGCGGCCGGCTCGGGGATCTTCGAGCTGGGCCCGGCGCCGGCGATCATTCTCTTCGTCGGCGTGAACGGCACCGGCAAGACCACGACGATCGGCAAGCTGGCCTGGCGGCTGCGCAACGAGGGCCGCAACGTGGCACTCGCTGCCGCCGACACCTTCCGCGCGGCGGCGATCGAGCAGCTGCGCATCTGGGGTGAGCAGGTGGGGGTGCCCGTCATCGCGCAGCGCGCCGGCGCCGATCCGGGCGCGGTCGCGTTCGACGCCGTTGCCGCCGCCGAGTCGCGCGGGCTGGACGCGGTGCTGGTCGACACCGCCGGGAGGCTCCAGAACAAGACGCAGCTCATGGCCGAGCTGGCCAAGATCCGAACCGTCATCGAGCGCCGGCAGGCGGGCCAGCCACGGCACGTGCTGCTCGTTCTCGACGCCACCACCGGGCAGAACGGGTTGCTCCAGGCGGAGGCGTTCAGCCGCGAAGCGGGCGTGACCGGCATCGTGCTCACCAAGCTCGACGGCTCGGCCAAGGGTGGCGTGGCGGTGGCGGTTGCCGATCGCCTGGGGGTGCCGATCGTCTTCGCCGGCGTGGGGGAGGAGATCGACGCCCTCGCGCCATTCGATCCGGCGGCCTATGTGGAGTGGCTGTTCGCCGCGTGAGCGTGCGCTAGAATGGGCGACCGTTTGACGCGCCGCCCTGCGAGCGAGCGCGCGACCCCCGCATCGGTCCATTGATGTTCGAATCCCTCTCCGCACGCCTGCAGGCGGTCACCGAGCGCCTGCGCGGCAAGGCCCGTATCACCGAGGCCGACCTCGATGTCGCCCTGCGCGAGATCCGTCTTGCCCTGCTGGAGGCGGACGTCAACTTCAAGGTCGTCAAGGACTTCGTGACCCGCGTCCGCGCGCGCGCGCTGGGCCTCGAGGTGCTCTCCGGGCTGAACGCGGGGCACCAGGTGGTCAAGGTCGTTCACGACGAGCTGGTCGCGACCCTTGGCGGAGAGCGGCACCAGCTCCAGCTCGGAACCAAGCCCGCGGTCGTCATGCTGGTCGGCCTCCAGGGCTCGGGCAAGACGACCACCGCGGCCAAGCTCGCGGTTCGCCTGCGCAAGGAGGGCCGCAAGCCCCTCCTCGTGGCAGCCGATGTCTACCGGCCCGCGGCGGTCGACCAGATCGTCCAGCTCGGTGACCAGATCGGCGTCGAGGTCCACAGCCGCCCGGTCGGAACGCCGGCGCTGGAAGTCGCGCGCTCGGGCCTCGAGGTCGCCCGCAGCAAGGGCGCCGACGTGATGATTCTCGACACGGCCGGCCGCCTCCACGTCGACGAGGCGATGATGGACGAGCTGGTGCGGATCAGTGGCGCCGTGACGCCGTCGGACACGCTGCTCGTCGTCGACGCCATGACCGGGCAGGAAGCGGTCAACGTCGCCGAGGCATTCCACGCCCGGCTGCCGCTGTCAGCCCTGGTCCTGACCAAGATGGATGGCGACGCGCGCGGTGGCGCGGCGCTCGGTATCCGCAGCGTGACCGGCCTGCCGGTCGCGTTCATCGGCACCGGCGAGCGCACCGACGGGCTCGAGCCGTTCCATCCCGACCGCCTTGCCCAGCGGATCCTGGGCATGGGCGACGTCCTGTCACTGGTCGAGCGCGTGCAGGAGACGGTCGATACCGAGGAGGCCGAGCGCGTCGCGCAGCGGATGATGGAGCAGCGCTTCACCCTCGAGGACTTCCGCAGCCAGCTGACGCAGATCAAGAAGATGGGCCCCATCGGCCAGGTGCTACAGATGATCCCCGGCGCCGGGCAGATGGCGGGCGCGGCGCAGCAGGCGGTCGACGACGGGCAGCTGAAGCGGATCGAAGCCATCATCGACTCCATGACGCCGTCCGAGCGCCGCCGCCCCGAACTCATCAAGGCCTCGCGCCGACGGCGCATCGCGCTCGGCAGCGGGACGCAGCCCTCGGACGTGAACCGCCTCCTGAAGCAGTTCACCGAGATGCAGAAGATGATGAAATCGCTGAGCAGCGGCCGCTTCCCGGGCATGCCCGGCGGCGGGATGCGAGGCATCTTCGGGCGCTAGGCGCCCGCTGCACCCATGCATCGACTCGTCATCGCCCTCACCTCCCTGCTCACCGCGGTCGGGGTCGGCGTGGTCGGCTTCTACGCGCTCGTCGGTGGCATCACGGCCGATCGCGCCGCCGGCCTGGCACCGGCGAGCACGGCCTTCTACGCCACCGCCTACCTCCAGCCATCGGCCGGCCAGCAAGCGCAGCTGGCCGGCATCCTCTCGCGGCTGCCGGGCTTCGAGGACACCGCGGCGCTCGACACCAAGATCGACGAGCTCGCGCAGCGCTTCTTCGGCGAGGCGGGCGTCGACTACCGCGCCGACGTGAAGCCGTGGCTCGGCAACCAGGTCTCGATCGCGGCCGGCGGCGTCGATGCATCCGGTGAGCCGACCGATCTGGTCGTCATCGCCGACGTGAAGGACACCGCCGCCGCGGCCGCCGGCCTCGAGTCGCTGCTGCCCGGGGAGGCCAGCCCCAGCCAGGAGACCTACCAGGGGCTGACGCTCACCACCTCCGAGCAGGGCACCTACGCCATCGTCGACGGGATGCTCGTCGCGGCCGAGACCCCGGACCGCGTCCGCGTCGCCATCGACGTGGCGCAGGACCGATCCGATGCGCTCAGCGACCTGCCGGCATTCGCCGACGCCATGCGCACCCTGCCCGCCGACCACCTCGCGGCAATGTGGATCGACCTGCAACAGGTCGCCGCCGCCGCCCCGATCGATGCCGATGCCGCGGCCGACATGGCCGGCTTCAGCACCTTCGCAATGGCCCTCCTCGCCGAGGAGGCCGGCTTCCGGTTGGTCGGCCAGCTCCCCGTCGACCCGGAGAGCGTCGGGGCCGAGGTGCGCGACGCGTTGGCCGCCGGCGCCGCGGCGCCACAGGTCACCGGCGCCATGCCGGCCGACACCGAGCTTTCGTTCGTGATGTTCAACCTGCGCGCGGCGCTCGAGCGGACCGAGGAGGAGCTCGACGAGCAGAGCCCGGACGTGGCGGCCACCATCAACCAACTGCGGGTCCTGGCGGGGTTCGGTCTCGGGATCGACATCGACAACGACCTGCTGCCGCTCGTCGACGGCGAGGTCGGCGTGGCCGTCAGTGGCATCGCCGACGGCACGCCGGGCGGCGTGCTGGTCCTGCGCCCGACCGATGCCGCCGCCGGCGCGGCGGCCCTTGATCGCGTGGTCGAGGCGCTCGAATCGCGCGGCTCGTCGGCCGACCGGACCGAGGTCGAGGGCAGCGAGCTGGTGACGATCGACGTGCCCGAGCTCGGCACCGTGGCGTGGGCGGTCGCCGACGAGATCATCATCATGGGGCTCACCCCCGACGAGGTCAGCGCGGCACTCGAGGCCAGCGCGGCCGCGACCACGCTCGGCAACAGCGAGGCCTATCGGTCCGCCTTCGGTGCCGCGGACCGCGGCGGCACCGAGCTGTTCGTCGACCTCGGCGCATTCGTCCCGCTCCTCCTCGACGAGGCGGGCGATCAGCTGCCGGCCGAGGCCCGCGACATCCTGGCCCACGTCGAGGCATTTGCCCTGACGACGCCCTCACGACCCGATCGCTTCGAATTTCACGCCACGCTGACGATCCGCTAGCCTTCAGCGGACGCAGCGACGACAACGAACCACAGAGAGGAATCACCTTTGGCAGTACGGATCCGACTCACGCGCGTGGGTGCCACCAAGCGCCCCAGCTACCGCGTGGTCGCCATTGACAGCCGCCGCTCCCGGGACGGCCGTGCCCTGGAGATCCTGGGCTTCTACGATCCGCTCACCGATCCGGCGACCGTCCAGATCGACGCGGAGCGCCTGAAGTCGTGGATGGACAACGGCGCGACGCCGTCCGACACCGTCGTCAGGCTGATGCGGCAGGCCGGCATCCCCGGCGTGCCCCCGCTCCCGGTCAGCGCGGCGCCGAAGAAGGCGGCGGCCCCGCGCAAGAAGGCCAAGGCGCCCAAGGCCGAGGCCGCTCCGAGCGCCGTGCCGGCCGCGACCGCCGTTGCGGACGAGATACCGGCCGAGGCGGAGGCAGCCGAGGCGCCCGCCGAGGCCGAGGCGGCCGCGGCGCCCGCCACCAACGAGATCGAATCCGCGGAGGCTCCCGAGGCGGACGCCGCGGAGGCCGCAGCGCCTGAGACGAAGGACGCCGAGTGAAGGAGCTGCTGGAGTACATCGCCCGCGGCCTGGTCGAGCATCCGGACGCGGTGTCGGTCGAGGTCGAGGAGGACGATGACGAGGAGATCGTCCTGGTCCTGGCCGTCGACGAGCGCGATATGGGCCGGGTGATCGGCCGTGACGGCCGCATCGCCAACGCCATCCGCAGCCTGCTGCGAGTGATGGCCACGCGGGACGGCCGCCACGTCGAGCTGGAGATCGTCGGCGACGAGGACTGAGCCACCGGCACGTCTCGCGGTCGCCCGCATCAGCGGCGTCAAGGGGCTGCGCGGCGGGCTGCGCCTCGAGCTGCTGACCGACTGGCCGGAGCGCGTCGAGCCGGGATCGCCGCTGTTCCTGGACGGCGAATCGGAGCCACGCAACGTCACCTCCCTGGAGTCCGGCGGCCGCGCTCCGGTGATCACGCTGGCCGGTATCGAGGGCCGGGAGGCGGCTGAAGCAGTCGTCGGTCGCTACCTGGAGGTGGTGCCGGCGCCGTTGCCGGAGGGCGAGTTCTACTGGCATCAGCTCGAGGGGCTCACCGTGGTGGACCCGGCGGGCATCGAGCTCGGCACCCTGGTCGAGGTCTTCCGCGCCGGCGAGGCCGAGGTGTACCGCATCGACGGCCCCGACGGGGAGCTTCTCGTCCCCGGTGTGCGCGACGTCGTGCGCGGCATCGACCTGGAAGCGGGACGCATGGTCGTGGCCTACGACGCCGAAGAGGTCCGCTGACCGATGCGGATCGACGTCGTGACCCTGTTCCCCGGCTATTTCGAGGCTCCCCTGGGGACGTCGATCATCGGCCGTGCGAGTGAACGCGGACTGCTCGAGTTCGGTGTGCACGACCTGCGCGATCACGGTCTGGGGCGCCATCGGTCGGTCGACGACCAGCCATACGGTGGGGGAGCGGGAATGGTGATGCGGCCCGAGCCGCTGTTCGCGGCCGTGGAGCCGCTCAAGGCGGCGGGCGCAACGGTGGTGCTGCTGGACCCGGCCGGCGAACGCCTGACCGATGCGCTGGCGCGCGAGCTTGCCACCCTGCGCCACCTGGCCCTCGTCTGCGGGCGCTACGAGGGGATCGACGACCGCGTCCGTGCGCTGGTGGACCGAGAGGTCAGCATCGGCGACTACGTGCTGACCGGCGGCGAGCTGCCGGCGCTGGTGCTCATCGACGCCATGTCGCGCTTCGTTCCCGGTGTGATCGACGACGCTTCGCAGGCCGGCGACTCGTTCGCCGGCGGCCTGCTCGAGCATCCCCAGTACACGCGCCCGGAGTCATTCCGGGGCATGGACGTGCCGGCCATCCTCTTCTCGGGCCATCACGCCGAGGTGGACCGCTGGCGGCGCCGCGAGTCATTGCGCCGCACCCTCGAACGTCGGCCCGACCTGCTGGCCGGGGCACCATTGACCGATGCCGATCGCGTCGTGCTCGACGAGCTGCGCGGCGGGGGCGAGGACTGACCTCACCGCTCCTTGCCCGGCCGCCGACGGCGCTGCTATACTCCGCCGGTCGCGGCCGCTCACGCGGTCGCGTTCGCATGTACGCTGGCCACTTCCAGCATTCGATAAGCGGCCGCTAAGGCTGCGGTAACGAGGTCGCCCCACAATGAACGCCATCAAGGAGCTCGAGCGCGAGCAGCTCCGCACCGACGTGCCCGAGATCGCCCCCGGCGACACGGTGCGGGTGTCGGTGAAGGTGGTCGAGGGCAACCGTGAGCGGATCCAGGTCTTCGAGGGCACCGTCATGCGCATGCGCAACGGCGGCCTCAACAAGTCGATCACAGTCCGCCGCATCTCGAGCGGCGTCGGCGTCGAGCGCACGTTCCTGGTGCACGCGCCGCGGGTCGAGAAGATCGAGGTCATGCGTCATGGCGTCGCCCGACGCGCCCAGCTGTACTTCCTGCGCAAGCGCGTCGGGAAGTCGGCGACGCTCCGCGAGCGACGCTCCAGCTGACGTCCCGAGCGGCCGCATCGCCGCCGTGTCCCGGCTCCATCCGCTTCACGGTCGCCGCGCCCGCCCCAAGCGGGTACGTGACGCCCACCTGCGCCACGAGCGAGAGCTGCGCATGGCCGGGTTCCAGCGCGTGGCAGGCATCGACGAGGTCGGCCGCGGCTGCCTGGCGGGTCCCGTTGTTGCGGCGGCCGTCGTCCTGCCGCCACGCCCGCGCCTCAAGGGTCTGCGCGACAGCAAGATGCTGCCGCGCGCGCGCCGCGAGGCACTGTACGAGCTCATCCTGGACCGGGCCGAGGCCGTCGGCGTCGGTTGTGTCGAGGTCGACGTCATCGACCGCATCAACATTCTCCAGGCCACCAAGCTTGCGATGCGGCAGGCCGTCGATCGCCTCTCCGCGCGCCCGGATCACCTCCTGATCGACGCCCTGCGCCTCCCGGTCGTCGACCTGCCGCAGCGCGCGATCATCGACGGCGACGCGATCAGCGCCTCGATCGCGGCCGCCAGCATCGTGGCCAAGGTCACGCGCGATCGAATCTGTGACGAGATGGACGAGCGCTACCCGGCCTACGGCTTCCGACGCAACAAGGGCTATGGCACCCCGGTCCACCTCCACGCCCTCGGCGAGGCCGGCCCGTGCGAATGGCACCGTCGCTCGTTCGCCCCGGTACGCACGATGCTCCTCGGCCAGCAGCTATCGTTCGACCTCGCCGCGATGCCCGTCGAGGGTGACCTCGACGACGACGAGGCCGTAGCACGCCTGGCCGAGGCGGCCGACGCGGAGGTCACCCTGCTGGACGACGAGGCGCTCGCCCCGCGACCCTGACCGCTCATTGCCGATGACCGACCCTCGGCACCAGCTGGGTCTCGACGCGGAGGACGCGGCCGCGCGCTGGCTGGCGGGCGCCGGCTGGCACATCCTGGCCCGTCGCTGGCGCGTTCCCGAGGGCGAGCTGGACATCGTGGCCCTTGACGGCTCCGGGACGCTGGTCGCGATCGAGGTGCGCGCCCGGTCGACGTCACACGCGGGCACGGCGCTCGAATCGGTCGACCATCGACGCGTGCGCCGGCTGCGGCACGCGCTGGCGCGCTACGCCGGGGAGCTGGCCCCCGCCCATGCGGAGACGCGCCTGGACCTCGTCACGATGCGCGTCGTGCAGACCGATGCCGGACCGCGGTGGGCCGCGGCCCGGCTGGAGGGCATCGATGCGTGGTAGGTCGCCCTAGCCGCCGAAGAGGCGCTCGAGGACCAGGATCGAGGCGATGTATGGCCGGCTGACGCGATAGATTCCATGCTGGTCGACGGCGCGCTGCCCCTGGTAGTAGGCCGCCAGCGTCAGTGCCCGGTCGCCGTGGTAGCGGTCGAGGTAGTGGCGCAGGAGGCGCACGCCCGCGCTCACGTTCCAGCGAAGGTCGCGCGGGTTGGGCGCCGAGTGCAGCATCGCCTCCCCGACCCAGTCGGCGGTGGCCGGCATGAGCTGCATGACGCCCATCGCGCCGACGTAGCTGGTGACGCCCTGCTGCCATCCGGACTCCTGCCAGGCCACCGCCCTGGCGAACGCGACCGGGACGCCGTGCCGCTGGGCCTCCTCGGCGATGACCTGGCCGACGGCCGCGCGCGATGCGACGAGGGCGGCCATGGAGGGCGGCATGGCGGCAGCGACCGCCGGCGGCGGGGAGGCGGGGGCAGCCGGGGCGGCGGACCCACCCGGTATGGACAGTCGCGTCCCGGTGCGGATGAACGACGGATTGCTGATGCGGTTGAGGGCCACGATGGCCGCGATCGACGTCCCGTAGCGGCGCGCGATGCCGGTGAGGTGCTCGCCGGAGGCCACGACGTGGACGCGCGGGGCGGCCGCCGGCGCCACGGGAGGCGCAGCCGCGCCCGGACTGCTCACGGGGGCGGTGGACCCACCCGGAATGGACAGTCGCGTGCCGGCGCGGATGAAGGACGGGTTGCTGATGCGGTTGAGGGCCACGATGGCCGCGATCGACGTCCCGTAGCGGCGCGCGATGCCGGTGAGGTGCTCGCCGGAGGCCACGACGTGGACGCGCGGGGCGGCCGCGGGCGCCGCGGGGGGAGCAGCGGCCGGCGTGGTGGCTGTCGGGGCTGGGGCCGTGACGGCCAGTCGCTGGCCGACATAGATGCGGTTGGGGTCCGCGAGCCCGTTGCGAGCGGCGAGCTGGGCGACGGTGAGGCCGTGCTCGAGCGCGATCGCCGACAGGGTATCGCCAGGCCCGACGATCACCTCGTCGGTGGCGAGGACACTCGAGGTCACCACGGTGAGCGCCAGCAGCGTGCTGAGCCCACCGGCAAGGAGCGGGATCGATCGGGTGCGCATCGTTCCTCCGGGCACTGCCTTCGACTCGGTCCGCCCTCATCAGCAGCCGGGCGGTCCCCCACGAGCGATGGTCAGGCTAGGCGCCCACTCCGCAGAATCAAGGTACGAAGCGGTGGGGTTGGGAGTACTTCGGTACCGATGGACGCGCAGCGGGTGCAGGCACTGCGCCCGCTGGAGAGGTACAGCGAGCGTGCTATACTCCCTCGGTCCCGCGGCATTCACGGCGCTTCGTCGTGCGCGCTCGCCGGACGCCAACCATCTCACACGCTCACCCGATCCTGTCGATCACGGTGCCGCCCCACGGGCGGTCGATCACGGGACGTGACGGCGGGCGGAGGAACAACCGGAGGTACTCACCGACCATGGCCGCCACGACCATGAAGCAGCTGCTCGAAGCCGGCGTCCACTTCGGGCACCAGACCCGTCGCTGGAACCCGAAGATGCGCGAGTTCATCTTCGCCGAGCGCAACGGAATCCACATCATCGACCTCGCCCAGACGGTCGATCGCCTCGAGGCCGCCCTGGAGTTCGTGCGCGACGTCATTCGCCGCGGCGACAGCATCCTGTTCGTCGGCACCAAGAAGCAGGCCCAGGAGGCGCTCGCCACCGAGGCCGAGCGCAGCGGCCAGCACTGGGTCAACACGCGCTGGCTCGGCGGCATGCTCACCAACTTCCAGACCATCAAGCGCCGCATCCAGCGCCTGGAGGCCCTGGAGGCGCGCCGTGACGCGGGCGAGTTCGAGCGCCTCACCAAGAAGGAGGCCTCGAAGCTCAACGACGAGATCACGAAGCTGAACTCGGCACTGGGCGGCATCCGCAAGATGCGCCGCCTGCCGGGCGCGGTCTTCATCGTCGATCCACATCGGGAGGACATCGCGGTGCGCGAGGCGCGCCGCCTCGAGATCCCGATCATCGCCATCACCGATACCAACTGCGATCCGGATCTCGTCGACTGGGTGATCCCGGCCAACGACGACGCGATCCGCTCCGTCAAGCTCATCTGCGCCACCATCGCCGAGGCCGCGCTGTCCGCGCAGCAGGAGCGTCAGGCGCAGCTCGACGAGGAGTTCGAGCAGGCCGAGGCGCTGCCGCCGGTCGACGAGACCACGCTCGCCGAGGGGGCCGACTACTCCGCCGCCCTGGCCGGGGGCGAGGCACTTGTCTTCGAGCCCGAGCCTGAGGACGAGGAGGACGAGGAGGAGCGCCGCGCTCGCGCGCGACGCGCCGTCGAGATCGAGGAGGGGGACCGGCCCGAGGAGGCCGACGACCGCGAGCGCGAGCGCGTCCGCGAGCTGCAACGAGAGCGCGACCGATAGCGCCAACGGCGCATCGGCCTGACGCAGGCCACATCACAACGAAGGACACCATGGACACGACCATCACCCCCGAGGACATCAAGCGCCTGCGCGAGCAGACCGGCGCCGGAATCATGGACTGCAAGCGGGCGCTCGAGGCGTCCGGCGGCGACGTCGAGCAGGCAGTCGCCTGGCTGCGCGCCAAGGGTCTCAGCGCCGCGGCCAAGAAGGCGGGCCGCGTGGCCCGCGAGGGCGTCATCGCCAGCTACATCCACCACGGCTCACGGTTGGGCGTCCTGCTGGAGCTCAACTGCGAGACCGATTTCGTGGCGCGCACCGACGACTTCACCCAGCTCGCCCGCGAGCTCGCGATCCAGGTTGCCGGACTCAACCCGACCTACGTGGGCCGCGACGACGTGCCCGCCGACGTCGTCGAGCGGCTGCGCGACGAGTTCGCCGCCGGCGCGCGGGCCGAGGGCCGACCCGAGGACCGGCTGCCGGCGATCGTGGAGGGCAAGCTCAACAAGTGGTACGCCGAGCACTGCCTGCTCGAGCTGCCGTATCGCGACACCGAGCAGAAGATCGGCGACCTCGTCACCGACAAGATCGCCCTCCTCGGCGAGAACATCCGGGTCGCGCGCTTCGCGCGGATGGCGGTTGGCGACAGCGTGGCGACTGCCGGCGCGGACGAGACGGAGGCCGCCTAGTCACCGTGACCGATGCGACCCCCTCTCCCGGGGCTCCCGCGCGCCGCGTGCTGCTGAAGCTGTCGGGCGAGGCCCTCATGGGCTCGCGGGCATACGGCATCGATCCCACCGTGACGCGCGCCATCGCCGACCAGGTGCGCGAGGCGCGTGACGAGGGAACCGAGGTCGCCGTCGTCGTCGGTGGCGGCAACATCTTCCGCGGCCTGGCGGCATCGGAGTCGGGGATGGACCGCTCGACCGGCGACTACATGGGCATGCTGGCGACGGTCATGAACGGCCTCGCCATGCAGGACGCCCTGGAGCAGGCCGGCTGCCCGACGCGCGTCATGTCGGCCATCGCCATGAACGAGATCTGCGAGCCGTACATCCGGCGCCGCGCCATGCGGCACCTCGAAAAGGGGCGGGTGGTGATCATGGTTGCCGGCACGGGCAACCCGTACTTCACCACCGACACCGCGGCCACGTTGCGCGCGGTCGAGATCGGCGCGCACGTCATCCTCAAGGCCACGCGCGTCGACGGGGTGTACGATGCCGATCCCGAGAAGGAGCCGGACGCCCGGCGGTTCACGCGCATCGGGTACACCGATCTCCTGGCCAAGCGCCTCAACGCGCTGGACGCGACGGCGGTCAGCCTGGCCATGGACAACGAGATGCCGATCGTGGTGTTCGACATGACGCAGGAGGGGAACATCGCGCGCGCCGTGCGTGGCGAGCGCATCGGGACCTTGATCACAGGTGAGGTGACCGCATGACGCACGAGGCGCTGGTGGCCGTCGAGCCGAAGATGCAGCGCGCGGTGGAAGCGCTCGACCGCGAATTCGCGGCAATCCGCACCGGCCGGGCGTCGACGTCGCTCGTCGAGCGGATCACGGTCGACTACTACGGAACGCAGACGCCCCTCAACCAGATCGCCGGGATCAGCACGCCCGACCCGCACCTGATCGTCATCCAGCCCTGGGACCGCTCGGTCCTGGGCGCCATCGAGCGAGCGCTCACCAAGAGTGACATCGGCCTGGTGCCCAACGTCGACGGCACCGTGGTGCGGCTCAACGTGCCACCCCTGACCGAGGAGCGACGGCGGGAGATGGTCAAACAGGTCCGCAAGCGCGCCGAGGAGGCCCGGGTCGAGGTCCGCCACCATCGACGTGAGGCCGCCGACACACTCAAGAAGGAGATGCGCGACGGCAACCTGTCCGAGGACGAGGAGCGCCGCGAGCTGGACGCGCTGCAGAAGCTGACCGATCGCTGGATCGAGCAGGTCGACGAGCGCACGGAGCGGAAGGAAGCCGAGGTGATGGAGGTCTGACCCCGCCGGCGCCACCGCATGGCCCGCGGCACGTCGCCATCATCATGGACGGCAACCGGCGCTGGGCGGCCGCTCGCGGCCTCCCCAGCATCGCCGGCCACGTCCAGGGGGTCGAGGCGATCCGTCCCATCGTGCGCGCCGCCCCCGACCACGGGATCGAGGTCCTGTCCCTCTACGTCTTCAGCCAGGAGAACTGGCGCCGCCCGGAGGACGAGGTCAACGGGCTGTTCGGGCTCGTCGACGCGGCCGTCCAGCAGCATACCGACGAGCTCATTGCGGAGGGGGTCCGGGTGCGGGTCATCGGTCGCCTGCACGAGGCACCATCCGACGTCCAGCGCAGCATCCGCAACGCCGAGGAACGAACGCGGGGCGGCGGCCGGATGGCCCTCAACATCGCCTTCAACTACTCCGGCCGCAGCGAGCTGATCGATGCGATGCGCTCGCTCATGGCCGCGGACGTGCCGCCCGCCGAGGTGGACGAGGCGATGGTCACCGATCGCCTGTACACCGCCGGCCAGCCCGATGTCGACCTCGTCATCCGCACCGGCGGTGAGCAGCGGATGAGCAACTTCCTGCTGTGGCAGGGCGCCTATGCGGAGCTGGTCTTCAGTCCCGCCCTGTGGCCGGACTTCAAGGAGGCTGACCTGGTCACCGCGCTCGACGAGTTCACCCGTCGCCAGCGCCGATTCGGGTCCTGATCGAACGATGCTGCGGACGCGCGTCCTGACCGCCCTGGTCCTCGGGCCGATCGTCCTGGCCTTCGCCCTCTTCGGCGAGCCGTGGCTGGCGATCCTCATTGGTCTGATCGCGTTCCTGGCCCTGACCGAAGTGATCGCCCTGCTC
>JAICQM010000054.1 GCA_025937875.1 Chloroflexota bacterium | reverse complement strand
GCCCCCTCCTCGATCCCGCCGCGCAGGTGACCGACGGCGAACACCTCGTTCAGCTTGCCGTTCTCGGGGAGGATGTCGGGGAAGCCCTCGACCCAGAAGTCGCGCGGGACCGGGATGACGGTCGTGGTGTCGGTGGCGGGGTCGATGGAGTAGATGTTCATGGAGTCGGCGAGGAAGCCGGCGCCGCCGGCCTGCGTCTCGCCGCCGTAGCCGATGAGGAGGACGTTGACCCGGTCCTGGCCGTTGAGCGGGCCGAACAGCGCCGAGGAGACGGTGCCGGCGCTCGAGACCGCATCGTTGAAGCGGCTGACGCGCTGGAACAGCAGCACACCACCCACGACGGCGAGGATCACCAGCAGCAGCAGGCCGATCTTCAGGATGCGACCGATGGGCGCCCGTCGCCGCTCGCGCGGCGCCCGCGTTCGGCCCAGCCGGTGCACCCGCGTCGTCTCCAGCCGGGCGCGCTCGTAGTCGTCGGGATCGATCCCCCGCCGGCGCAGCTCATCCTCGCGGCGAGCGGCATCGGCAATGCGCCGCGCGCGCCGGGTGGGCGCGGCGTGCTGTCGAATGCGGTCGCGGTTCATGCGGTGGCTGGCGTCGTCTCCAGGGGAAGGCTCGGGCGGGCGACGGTCAGGATAGCCGATAAGCCATCGATAACCGGCCGATAAGGAGTGGCGTGATCTCCTGCCCGCGTGGCCGGACGACGACCCCCGACTGCGGCCCCTGCTCGACGGCCTCGATGCCGAGCAGCGCGCCGCTGCCCTGCTGCCGGACGGTCCGGCCCAGATCATCGCGCCCGCCGGCAGCGGCAAGACGACCACGCTCGTGGCCCGCCTCGGCGTCCTGCTCGCGCGCGGCGTCGAGCCGGCACGGATCGCGGTCGTCACGTTCAACCGCGAGGCGGCGGGCGAGCTCAAGGCGCGCGTCGCAACCCGGCTCGGGCTGACCTTTCCCGGCGCCGAGGCGATGGAGGTGCGGACGCTCCATGCCATGGCGCGCCAGGTGATGCTCGATGCCCGCGGACCGGTCGACCTCGTTGCCGATCGCACCCCGCTCCTCCGCGCGGCACGCCGCCGGGCGCTGGCCTCCGGCGCCACGGACTCGCCCGAGGTGACGGTCCTCGACGCACACCTGTCGCGCGCCAAGGTCGAGGCGATCGAGCCCCCGCCCGAGGCCGGCGCCGCGCTGCACGCCTACCGCGAGCTGCTCACGGCGCGCGGGGCACTCGATTTCGACGACCTCGTGGCCGGCGCCGCCGACCTGCTGGAGCGGGACGACACGCTGCGGGCCAGGTGGCAGGCGCGCTTCACCCACCTCGCCGTCGACGAGTTCCAGGACGTCGATGCAGCCCAGCTTCGCCTCGCCCGCGCCCTGGCCGGCGATCGGGCCAACCTGTTCGTGGTCGGCGACGACGACCAGACGATCTACGCCTGGCGCCTGGCCGACGTGCGCCGCATCCTCAGGTTCACGAGCTGGTACCCGGCCGCGCACCAGGTCTTCCTGGCCACCAACTACCGATGCCCGCCGGGCGTCGTCGACGCCGGCCGGCGGTTGGTCGAGCACAACCGCGAGCGTTTCGCCAAGCCGATCCGCGCTGGGCGCGACGGCCCGCCCGAGGCCATTGGCGCCTTCCCGACCACCCGGGCGGATTGGCCGATGCGGCTCGCCCGGCTCGCCGCCGACGAGGTCGCCGCTGGCGGCCGCCCCTGCTTCCTCGCCCGCACCCGGACCGAGCTGGTGCCGATGCTCGTCGCGATCGCGCACGCCGGCCTGCCCCATCACACCCCCGTCCCGGCGCCGATTCAGGCCGAACCGGTGGTGACGCTGCTGGCGGACCTGCGGGCCGCGGCGGACGGAGACCACCCGTTCACCGCGCTGCGCCTGCTGCGGCGGGCGCGTGGTTGGGATCGAGCCTCCCCGGATGACGCGCTCGGGGACGAGGACCACGCTGCCCTCGATGCGCTGCTGGGGTGGGCGGTGCCGTTCCGCGACCGTGTGGCGTTCCTGAATGCCGCGGACCTGATGCGCGACCGCGTCGCGGCGCTGCGCGTCCCCGACGCGCCGATCGAGCTGCTCACCGCCCATGGCGCCAAGGGCCGCGAGTGGCCGCTCGTCGTCATCCTCGGGTTCGAGGCGGAGCGCTTCCCGAACCGTCGTGCGCTGCGTGATGCAATCGACCCGGTGCGGGCAATGGAGGAGGAGCGGCGCCTCGCCTACGTGGCGGTGACACGCGCGACGCGGCGTCTCGTCCTCGCCTTCGACCCCGCCAGGCCATCGCCGTTCCTGGCCGAGATGGGCTACAGGCCGACCTCGGGTGCCACGACCGAGAGGTAGCGGACCATGCGCGTCACGTGCTCGTCGAAGTCGAGGCCGATCTCCTCGGCGCCGGCCAGCAGCATCTCCCGCGGCACGGCGCGCGCGAACGCCTTGTCCCTCATCCGCTTGCGGACGTTGGCCGGCTCGACGTCGGCGAGCCGCTTCGAGGGGCGCATGAGGGCCACCGCGACCAGGAACCCGGCCAGCTCGTCGCAGGCGTAGACGAGATGATCGAGGCGCGTGGCGCGCGGGATGCCCAGCGCGTCGTTGTGGCGGCGCACGGCATCGACGATCTCCTGCGGATAGTCGCGAGCCGCGAGCTCGTCGGCGCCGATGGCGCCGTGGGTCGATGCGTCCGGGTGGCGCTCGTAGTCCAGGTCGTGGAGCAGACCGGCGATCCCCCACCGCTCCACGGTGGCAGGATCGAGGTCGTCGGCGGCGGCGTAGCCGCGCACCCCGGCCTCCACGAGCAACCCGTGCTTGCGCAGCGAGGGGTTCTCGTTCCACTCGTGCAGCAGGGCAAGGGCATCGTCACGCGACGGCATGGCGTCGAGCATACCTGCCGCGACCCTGCCCGCGACGGATCGGCGGAATCACGCCCAGGAGGCGGGCTCAGGCGTCGTTGACCGATGGCTCGGCTTGTGTGGGGCCCCAGCGGCGTCAAACAGGCCCGCAAGGTGCCAGATCCACCGATGAATCGTCGAGGCATCGCCTGAGGACACGCCCACGCGTCAAACCAGTGATGAATCGAAGGCGCCGCGGGGAACTCGGCGGGCCACCGGCTAGGAGGCGGCCGCGGCGGCTGCCCGGCCGCGACTTCCGCGCCGTCGCGCCGGCGCGGCATCGGTCTCCGCCACGCCCAGGACCGGTCGCAGGTAACGCCCGGTGTGCGAGGCCGGCGTGCGCGCGACTTCCTCGGGCGTGCCGGCGACGATCAGCGCGCCGCCCTTGTCCCCGCCCTCCGGGCCGAGGTCGATGACGTGGTCGGCCGACTTGATGACGTCGAGGTTGTGCTCGATGACGACCACCGTGTTGCCGGCATCGGCCAGGCGCGAGAGGACCTGGAGCAGGCGCGAGACGTCGTCGAAGTGGAGGCCGGTGGTCGGCTCGTCGAGGATGTAGAACGTCTTGCCGGTGGCCCGCTTGCTGAGCTCGGTGGCCAGCTTGACGCGCTGCGCCTCGCCGCCCGACAGGGTCGTCGCCGGCTGGCCGAGGTGGATGTAGCCCATCCCCACGTCGGCCAGGGTCTGGAGCTTGTTGCGGATGGTGGGCACCGCGTTGAAGAAGGCGAGCGCCTCCTCGACCGTCATCTCCAGGATCTCGGCGACGTTGCGACCCTTGTAGTGGATCTCGAGCGTCTCGCGGTTGTAGCGCTTGCCCTTGCAGACCTCGCACACGACGTACACGTCGGGCAGGAAGTGCATCTCGATCTGCACGATCCCGGCGCCCTCGCACGCCTCGCAGCGGCCGCCCTTGACGTTGAAGCTGAAGCGCCCCGGCTTGTAGCCCCGCAGGCGGGCCTCCGGCACGGCGGCCAGCAGCTCGCGCAGTGGTGCCCACAGGCCGGTGTAGGTCGCCGGGTTCGAGCGCGGCGTGCGGCCGATGGGCGACTGGTCGATCTGGATGACCTTGTCGATGTGCTCGATGCCGGTGATGCGCGTGTGCTTGCCGGCCGGCTCACGGGCGCCCCAGATGACCTGGGCCAAGGCCGGGTAGAGGATCTGCGAGACCAGGCTCGACTTCCCGGAACCGCTGACGCCGGTCACGGCCACGAAGCGGCCGAGCGGGAAGGCGACGTCGATCCCACGCAGGTTGTTCTCGCGCGCCCCCTTGACGGTCAGCCACTCGCCGCTCCCCTTCCGGCGCCGGCGCGGCACCGGGATCGACATGTCGCCGCGCAGGTAGGCGCCGGTAATGGACCGGTCGCTCGCCAGCAGCTCGTCCAGCGGTCCGGAGTGGATCAGCTCGCCGCCGTGCTCGCCCGCCCGCGGGCCGATGTCGATGACCCAGTCCGCGGCCCGGATCGTCTCCTCGTCGTGCTCGACGACGAGGAGCGTGTTGCCGAGGTCGCGCAGCCGGACGAGGGTCGCGATGAGCCGATCGTTGTCGCGCTGGTGCAGGCCAATCGACGGCTCGTCGAGGATGTAGAGCACCCCCATCAGGCTCGAGCCGATCTGGGTCGCGAGCCGGATCCGCTGCGCCTCGCCGCCGGAGAGGGTCCCCGACGCGCGGTCCAGGGTCAGGTAGTCCAGTCCCACGTCGACGAGGAAGCCGAGCCGGGCGCGGATCTCCTTGAGGACCTGGCGCGCGATCTGGTTGTCGCGCGCGGTCAGCCGCTCGGGCAGCGAGCCGTACCACGCCAGCGCATCGGTCACCGACAGGCGGGTCGTCTCGATAATGGTGCGCTCGCCGACCGTCACTGCCAGCGACTCCGGCTTGAGCCGCATCCCGCCGCAGGTGGGGCACGGCTTGTTGGTCATGAAGCGCTCGATCTCAGCCTTCACCGACTCCGAGCCGGTCTCTCGGTAGCGACGCTGCAGGTTGGGCAGGATGCCCTCGAACGTGGTGCGGAACGTATGGGTGCGGCCGTTGCGCGCCACGTAGCGCACCTCGACCCGCTCGCCGCGGTTGCCATGGAGCAGGATGTCCACCGCCCGCTCCGGCAGCTCGTGGATCGGCACGTCGGTGCGGAAGCCGTAGTGCAGCGCGACCGCGTCCAGGATCTTGGCGAACCAGCTCTCGCTGGCCGCCATCCGGCGCCAGGGCAGGATCGCCCCCTCCTCGACCGACAGGTCGCGGTTGGGCATCACCATGTCGCCGTCGATCTCGAGCCGCGAGCCGAGACCCGTGCAGTCCGGGCACGCGCCGTGGGGTGAGTTGAAGCTGAAGTTGCGCGGCGCCGGCTCCTCGAAGCTGCCGCCGTGCTCGGGACACGCGTAGCGCTCGCTGAACAGCCGATCCTGCTCCTTCGGCGGCGCATCGGGCAGGTTGACGAGCAGCAGGCCATCGGACAGGCGGAGCGCGGTCTCGATCGAGTCGGCCATCCGTGACGCGTCCGGGCGCTCGGTGCCGTCGTCATCGGCCTGGCGCACGACCAGGCGGTCGACCACGACCTCGATGCTGTGCTTGTACTTCTTGTCGAGGCTGATCTCCTCGTCGAGGTCGTGCAGCTCGCCATCGACTCGCACGCGGACGAAGCCGGCCGCCTTGGCGCCGGCCAGGACCTTCTCGTGCTCGCCCTTTCGGTCGCGGACGAGCGGCGCCAGCAGCATGACCCGCGTGCCGTCCGGCATGGCGTACAGCTGGTCCACCATCTGCTCGACGGTCTGGCGCGCGATCTCCCGGCCGCAGACCGGGCAATGCATACGGCCGATGCGCGCGAACAGCAGGCGCAGGTAGTCGTAGATCTCGGTCACGGTGCCCACGGTCGAGCGCGGGTTCCGCGAGGCGCCCTTCTGGTCGATGCTGATCGCCGGTGACAGGCCGTCGATCTGGTCGACGTCCGGCTTCTCCATCTGGCCCAGGAACTGGCGCGCGTACGCCGACAGCGACTCGACATAGCGCCGCTGACCCTCGGCGTAGATGGTGTCGAAGGCAAGGCTCGACTTGCCTGAGCCGGAGAGGCCGGTGATGACGATCAGCCGGTCGCGCGGCATCTCGACGTCGATGTTCTTCAGGTTGTGTTCGCGGGCACCGCGAACCACGATCTTGTCTGAGGGCATGCGGTCGCTAATCCTAACAGGATCCAGGCCGATACGAACGCCTGTTCGGTTTGCCGCGCGCGAGATGACTGCCATGCTCGCGATCGATCCTGACCCCGATTCCTGTCACCTGCTGACCGGTTACCGATGCGCCTCGAGCAATGACCGATACCAGTGCGCGCTGGCCTTCGGCTCGCGGGCCTGCGTCTCGTAGTCGACGTGGACCAGCCCGAAGCGCGTCCCGTAGCCGAGCGCCCATTCGAAGTTGTCGAGCAGTGACCACGCGAAGTAGCCGACCAGCGGCACGCCGTCCTCGATCGCGTCGGCCGCGGCGGCGAGGTGGCGTGCCAGGTAGGAGCGGCGCGCCGCGTCGTCGATCATGCCGTCGATCACGGCCGGCTCGTCGAACGTGGCACCGTTCTCGGTGATCGCCAGCTCGGCCGGCGCGTAGTCGGCGTGGAGGCGCCCCAGGACGGCGCGCAGGCCGCCGGGCGAGATCTCCCAGCCGTTGCCGGCGTGCTCGCCGACGTGGTCGACGACGCGGGAGCCGATCCCCCATCCGTCGGTCACCGGGGCCGCCGCGATGCGCTCTCGCCGGTAGTAGTTGACCCCCAGGAAGTCGATCGGCTCGGCGAGGCGCGCCTCGGCCGGATCGATCCCGTCGACGAAGCCATGCGCGTCGTACCACGCCAGCAGGTCTGACGGGTAGCCGCGTCCGAAGGTCGGCCCGACGAACCAGTCGCGCATGGCCGCGTCATGGCGGGCCATCGCCGCCGCGTCGTCCCTCCCATCTCCCGCCGGCACGAGGTCGGCAACGTCGTGGCTGATTCCGACCCGGATCGCCGGCGCCTCGGCGCGCACCGCCCGTGCCGCCGCGTTGTGGGCGAGGTGCAGGTGGTGCGCAACGCGCAGCGCGGTCGCCCACCCGGTGCGTCCCGGGGCGTGGCGACCGGTGCCGTGCCCGATCAGGGCGTGGGTCCGCGGCTCGTTGATTGTGATGAGGCGCGGCAATCGGTCGCCAAGGCGGCGCGCCACGATGGCCGCGTAGTCGCCGAAGCGCGCGATGGTGTCGCGCGTGGTCCAGCCGCCCTGGTCCTCCACGGCCTGCGGCAGGTCCCAGTGGTAGAGCGTGGCCCACGGCTCGACGCCCCGCGCCAGGAGGCCGTCGACGAGGCGGTCGTAGAAGTCGAGCCCGGCCAGGTTTGCCGGGCCGGACCCGGTGGGCTGGATCCGCGGCCAGGCGATGCTGAACCGATACGCCCGCAACCCGAGCCCGGCGATCAGGTCGAGGTCCGAGGCCCAGCGCCGGTAGTGGTCGCAGGCAACGTCGCCGGTATCACCGTTGAGCGTGCGTCCCTGCGTGTGGCTGAACGTGTCCCAGATGCTCGGCCCGCGGCCGTCCGCGTTGACCGATCCCTCGACCTGGTAGGCGGCGGTGGCCGCACCGAACGCGAAGGCGGGCGGAAAGCGACGCGCGAGCGCTCCCGGCTCGGCGGCTTCGTCGAGGACGGTCACTTCTCCACGCCGCCGAACACGACACCTCGCATGAAGGCGCGCTGGGCGAAGAAGAAGACGATCACCGGCAATGCCATGGCCAACAGGGCCGCCGCCTGCACCACGGTCGGCTCGGCGGAGTAGAGGGCGTTGAAGCGGCCGAGTCCGACCGACAGCGGCTGCAGGTCCGGCGCGGACTGCAGGTAGACCAGCGGCAGGAAGTACTCGTTCCAGGCCCAGAAGAAGTGGAAGAGGCTGACCGCCACGATGCCCGGGATCGCCTGCGGGATGATCACCGAGCGCAGGATCCGGAACGGTCCCGCGCCATCGATCATCGCCGCCTCGTCGAGGTCGCGCGGGATCGTGAGGAAGTACTGCCGCAGCAGGAAGACGTTGTACGCGTTGGCGAAGAAGTGCGGGATGATGAGCGGCAGCCACGTTCCAACCCAGCCGAGCGCGAAGAAGACGGCGTAGGTCGGGATCAGCGTCACCTGGAAGGGCAGGATGATGGTGGCCAGCATCAGCAGGAAGAGGCCGTTGCGGCCGGGAAAGCGGAAGCGGCTGAACCCGTAGGCGACGAGCACCGCCGACGCCACGGCCCCGATCGTCGACAGCGCAGCGATGGCGAACGTGTTGAAGAACATGCGCGGAAAATCGAGGATCTCCCAGGCGCGCGCGAAGTTGCCGGTATCGAGCCCGAATGTCCAGTTCTGCTCGAGCGTCCGCCAGCGACCCACCCAGGTGATCGGTCCGGCGTCCGGGTCGGCGGGATCGATGAAGACGCTGTCCTCGCGGTGCGGCTCGATGAGGGCCCACGCCATCAGACCGTCGTCGGTGGGGACCTGGTAGACCGGGTACTCCTCGCCCTGGAAGGTAAACGTGTCGGGCGTGGCCGGGTACAGCGGGGCGCCGGGCGTGCTGGTCTGGTTGGGATCCTTGAATGCCGTCGACGTCATGTACAGCAGCGGCATCAGGAAGGCCGATACGACCATCGTGGCGAACAGGGTGAACCCGGCGATCGCCAGGAAGCGACGGAAGGGTCGTCGCACGGCGGACGCGGCGGCGTCGCGGGGCAGGAGGCGGGGCGTGACGGCTGACGTCATCGTTCGCCGCTCCCCTGGTACACCCAGCTGCCCGCCGTCCGGAACAGGATGGCCGTGAGGCCCAGGACGACCACGAACAGGACCCACGCCAGGGCCGAGGCGTAGCCCATGTTGTAGAACTGGAATGCCTCGCGGAACAGGTTGAGGTTGAAGAAGAGCGTCTCGCCGCCCGGGTCGCCGCGCCCGTTGGTGATCACGTAGGCCTGGGTGAAGTACTGGAACGTGGCGATGAGGACGATGATCAGGTTGTAGAAGAGGACCGGCGAGATCATCGGCAGCGTCACGTGACGGAACCTCGCCCACACGCCCGCCCCGTCGACGCGGGCCGCGTCGTAGAGCTCGGTGGGCACCGACTGCAGGCCCGCCAGGAAGATCAGCATCATGTTCCCGATCCCCCACAGCCCCATGATCGCCAGTGCGGGATGGACCCAGAAGGTGCTGTTGAGCCAGTCGACGGCCGGCAGGCCGATCGCGCCGAGGCCCAGGTTCAGCCAGCCGTTCGAGACATTGAGGACGCCGATCCATACCACCGTGCTGGCCACGATCGGGATCTGGAGCGGCAGGTAGAACAGGGTCCGGAAGACGTTGCGTCCCGCCAGCAGGGTGCTGTTCACCATCAGCGCCACCGCCAGCGCGAAGGCGAGGCTCAGCGGCACCACGATGAGCGCGAAGCGGAGCGTCACCGCCGATGCCTTGATCAACGTCGGGTCCGACAGCATACGGGCGTAGTTCTCCGCGCCCACGAACCGGATCTCGTCGGCCTGGCGTGGATCGAAGTCGGTGAAGGAGAGCACCAGCGACGCGAGCATCGGCAGCGCCGAGAACGCCACGAAGCCGATGATCCAGGGCGCCACGAACAGGATGCCGGTGGCGGTTTCCCGCCCATTCGGGCCGGAGAACCGACCGGTCCGTGGCGGCGCGACCGTCGCCAGCGGTCCGGCCGCGGGTCCTGGCGCCGTGGCCATCGCCGACCTCCTCGTCACGGAACGCTCGTTCGGGCATGGGTGGAAGGCGGCCCGGAGGCCGCCTCCCACCGGAGGACCCGAATGCTAGCTCGCCTCGTCGAAGATGCCCTGGAGACGCTCCAGGTGCGCGTCGATCTCCGCATCGAGATCGATGTCCGGTGTCGTCCACAGGCGTGACCCGAACTCACCGTTGGCGGCATTCGCCTCGTTGAAGTTCGGCATGAAGGCCTCGTGGCTCGGCACGTCGGGGTACTCGAGCATCTGGGTCGAGACCTCCCAGTCGATCTCGAGCGGGGCGAACGTCTCGTCGAGACCGGCGAAGAAGTCACCCCGCTGGTCGGTGATCGCCGGCAGCGCGCCCCAGGCCTGGAGCAGTGCCGGGTTCTGCCGGATCCAGTTGAGAACTTCGAACGCGGCCTCGGGATTCTCGGTCGTGTCCAGGATGCCCACCGTATCGGCGTGCAGCTTGGAGGTGATCGTTCCATCGGGACCGGTGGGGAGCACCGCGATGTCCCAATCGGTCACCGGCGGATCGCCCTCGGCGGGGCGGACGCAGCACGTGTACCACTGGTGCACGACGTCCATAGCGATGCGGCCGGTCTGGAACGAGTTGCCGCCGGGCTCGATCGCATCCAGCTCGGCCTTGGTCGGGATGAAGTGGTCCGTCCACATCCCGTCGTAGAAGTACTGCAGGCCGGTGCGCCAGTTGTCCGGCCACTGGGCGGTCGTTCCGTCGTCGGCCACGATGGACCCGGAGCCGCCGAAGATCGTCGACCACGCGCGCGGGTCGTTGTTCGTGAACTGCGCGTCGAGGCCCCAGACCTCGATGCTGGCCGGATTGAAGTCGGCGCTGGTGGCATCGTTGCCGTTGGCGTCGACGGTGAGCTGCATGGCAAGGTCGCGGACCGTCTCCCACGTCCAGTCCTGCCCCTCGTACTGCTCGCCGACCTCGTGTGGTGGGTAGGCCAGCCCGGCCTCGTCGAAGAGGGACTTGTTGTAGTAGATGAACGACGGGTAGACCGCCATCGGGATGCCGATCTGCTTGCCGTCGAGCTGGTAGACGTCCCACAGCGCATCCTCGATGCTGCCGCGGTCGACGCCGGCGGCGTCGATCTGGTCCGTCAGGTCCAGCAGGTTGTCACCAAAGCCCTGGAGGCCGCGGATCCCGATCGGACCGATGATGTCCGGCGGGTTGGTCGGCATGCGCGTGGCGAGATCCTGCTCGGCCTGCTCGCTGTCGACAACGGTCAGGGTCAGGTGGATGTTCGGGTGATCGGCGTTGAAGGCGTCGACCTCGGCCTCCTGAACCGGGATCTGCTCCGGGTTGGTGCCGGTGCCGAGCCCGACGTACCACTCGATCTCGGCGACTTCCCCGGCGCTGGCCGACGCGCTGGATGCCGCCTGAGAGGCGGACGTCGAGGCTTCCGGGCTGATGCCGGGACTACCGCACGCCGCGAGGATGAGGACCATGGCGGCGCCGACTCCCAGGCGGGAGCGGCGTCCGTGACTCGGTCGATGCATTGACCTCCTCCAATGAGCGAAAACCGTCTGATCCGAGCTGGTGCCTGGACCGATCTACATAGGCGCGCTGGACTGCCGGATGACGAGGCTGGTATCGAGGATCACGCGGCGCGGGGGGCCGTCCGCGTTGCGCATGCCGTGGAGCAGGAGGCGCGTCATCTCGCGGCCCATCTCCTCCGTCGGCTGCCGGATGCTGGACAGCGCTGGCCGCGCCGAGGCGGCAAGCGGCGAGTCATCGAAGCCGACGACGGCGACGTCGTGTGGGACGCGCCGGCCGGCGGCGGCGAGTGCGTCGAGAGCCCCGAGTGCCATCAGGTCCGAGGCGGCGAACACCGCGTCCATCTCGGGCGCACGCTCGAGAAGGCGCTCCATCGCCGCCCGTCCGCCCTCCAGGGTGAAGTCGGCGACCTCGATCAACCGGTCGCCGGCCGGCATGCCGGCCCGCGCCAGCGTCTCGTGGTAGCCGGCCAGCCGGTCCGCGCCGGGTGGCATGTCCTGTGGACCCGCGATGGTGGCGACCTGCCGGCGATTGCCTGCCAGCAGGTGCTCAACGGCTGCTGCCGCGCCCCCACGGTTGTCGACGTCGACGTAGGGGATGCCCGAGCCCGGCGGGCGTCCGCCCACGACGACCGGGATGCCGCGCCGCTGCAGATCGCGGGGCAACGGATCCGAGCCGTGCAGGGAGACGAGCAGCGCACCGTCAGTGTGGCCGGCGGCCAGGTAGCGCTCGACGCGCGCCTCGTCGCCGCGTCCCTGCGGCATGAGGAGGACCAGGGCCAGCTCCTCGTCCGCGAGTGCGTCGCTGATGCCGCGCAGGACGCGGGGGAAGAACGGGTCGCCGAACAGCTGAGCGGTGGGCTCCGGGATCACGACCGCGATCGAGTCGCTGCGGCGGGTGACCAGGCTGCGCGCCGCGCGATTGGGGACGTAGCCGAGCTCCTTGACCGCCGATTCGACGGCCTGGCGGGTGGTCTCCCCCACCCGCTGGTCGCCGTTGACGACCCGTGACACGGTCGCACGCGACACCCGCGCCAGGAGCGCTACCTGCTCGAGCGTGGCGGGGCCGGATCCGGTCCGCTGGGCCATCCTATGAGAGCGCTCTCACGTTCACGGCAGCATCATATGCCACCGTGTCAAGAGAGCGCTCTCAGGCCAGGGCTAGCCGGCGGGTCGCTGCGGAGAGGCGGCGATCAGGTCGCGATACCAACGGCCGGAGGCCTTGACCGTCCGTTCCTGGGTGGCGAGGTTGACGCGCACGAGCCCGAACCGCTTGCCGTAGCCGTACGTCCACTCGAAGTTGTCGAGCAGCGACCAGGCGAAGTAGCCGTCCACCCGGGCGCCGGCGCTGCGTGCGTCGGCGACCGCAGCGATGTGATCG
>JAICQM010000025.1 GCA_025937875.1 Chloroflexota bacterium | reverse complement strand
TTGTCGACGCCGGCGGGCAGATCATCGGTGAAGTGGTGACGCTCACGACCGCCGATGGCCGTCGCGTCACGTGGTGTTACGTCGCAGACCCCGAGGGCAACCTGGTCGAATTGCAGAGCTGGTCGTAGTCCGCGTCCCTCCCCCGGGCGGCGGGTGGGGCGACACGCCAGGGCGTCGAGCAGGGCGTCGAGTGGGTGATGCCGCAGTCGAGCCGCAGGATGCGGGGCGTAGCCTCCGCTCCGACAGCACCCAACCGACGGTGCCCCGCCTCAGGAACGCCCGCTCATGGCAACGACGCAGCACCCGACGCCAAGATCCACATCACCAGGCCGCGGCCCGCTACTGGCGATCGGATTGGTCGCTTTGGTGACGGGCGTCCTTACAGGTTGCCGGCAGGCGACGCCGATTCCAGATGGAGCCGAGATCGTCCACGTGGTAGTCAGTGACTCCGAGGTCATCCTGAACCCTGACACGGTGCCTGCCGGCGACGTCTACATCGTGCTGGACGCTCCCATGAACGGCTCGCTCTCATTCGTCGAACGGCATCGTGCCGGTGAGGAGCCTGGGCCACTGACCGACGACGACCTGGAGCGGCTCGCACGCGGCGATACGGAGGGGACCGCCATCAGCGGGTTGGACGCCGGCGGATGCGACGCCGGCCAGCGCGCCGCGGATCGCGGGAAGTCCGGTCCCTGCGGCAATGTCATGATGGTCGCCGTGGCCGAAGGCCAGTACGCGATCCTCGGGGGCGCTGCCGGAGGAGAGCCGACAGACGTGCCACCGATGGGCGTCCTGACTGTCGCGCCGTAGGGGTGGAGGCGACGACGGGAATCGAACCCGTGTACGCGGTTTTGCAGACCGCTCCCTGGCCACTCGGGCACGTCGCCACTGCATCGTTATCGCTGGCTGCCCCGCGAGGATTCGAACCTCGGTTCACGGATCCAAAGTCCGCTGTCCTACCACTAGACGACGGGGCACTCGCGGCCTGTCGAGGCTAGCAGGTCAACGGTCCGGCGACAGCCTGCCGAGCATAAAAATGGAGCGGAAGACGGGACTCGAACCCGCGACCCTCACCTTGGCAAGGTGATGCTCTACCAACTGAGCCACTTCCGCCCGTATCGAATGTGCCCGACCGATGCAACGCCGACTGGTGCCGAGGGTCAGATTCGAACTGACGACACCCGCCTCTTCAGGGCGGTGCTCTACCAACTGAGCTACCTCGGCGCCGAACGCTGAGGTCGACTCAGCACTCCGTCTGCGCTTACCGCATCGGGCACCGGTGAGGATACCGATGCGGACCTGCGCCTGCAACCTCAGCGCTGGCCGCTGGCCAGCAGCCCCATCTGGCCGGCGATGCGCTCGAGCTGCGCGATGCGCTCCTCGAGCGGCGGGTGCGTCTCCCACAGCGACGAGGCCCGCTTCTCGAATGGCTTGATGGGATTGACGATGTACAGGTGCTGGGTGGCGCGGTTGGCGACCTCGAGCACCTCCGGATCGGCCGAGATGCGCTGGAGGGCGCGCGCCAGGCCGACGGGGTTACGGGTCAGGTCCACCGCGCTCACGTCCGCCAACGACTCCCGCGACCGGCTGACCGCCAGCTGCACCATGCGACCGATGATCGGCGCGATGATGGCCAGGATGAGGGCCGCGACCATCAGGATCGCCGCCGCACCCCCACCTCCGCCGCGGTCGCTGTCGCTGCGGCTGCCACGGCCGCCGCCCCAGAACGTGAAGCGCAGGAACCAGTCGGACAGCAGCGCGATGGCGCCCACCAGCACGCCCACCAGCAGCGTGAAACGGATGTCGTAGTTGCCGACGTGGCTCAGCTCGTGGGCCATGACGCCCTGCAGCTCCTCGCGGTCGAGCTTCTCCAGCAGACCCGTGGTTGCGGCCACCGAGGCGTGCTTCGGATCGCGCCCGGTGGCGAAGGCATTGGGCGCCGAGTCGGGGATGACGTGGACGCGCGGCATCGGCAGACCGGAGGCGAGCGACATCTCGGTCACCACGTTGACGAGCTGCTTGTAACCCTCCGGTGGGGCGGCGGTGTCCACCTCCTGGGCGCCGGAGCTGGCGAGCACCAGCGCGTCGCCGGCGAAGTAGGAGCCGATGCTCATCAGCCCGGCGATCACCACCGCCACCACCACCCCGCCCCAGCCGAAGCCGGTCGCGTAGCCGATCGTGCCGCCGAGCGCGCCGAGCAGCACGATCACCACGATCACGAGCAGGATTGAGTTGCGCCGGTTGCGGTCGATCTCCCGGAAGAAGGTCGTCGGCCGGACCGGCGCAGCCGGGACGGTCATCGGTCTGGTGTACCGATGCGAAGCGCGGGCGTCAGCTGGTGCGCAGGTTCACCTCGGGGACGGCCGTATCGGCCTCCTCGATCTGGAAGTAGTCGCGCTCGCGGAAGCCGAACATGCCGGCGATCAGGACGTTGGGGAACGTCTGGATGCTGGTGTTGAACTCGCGAACGGTGCTGTTGTAATGCTGGCGGGAAAAGCCGATCTGGTTCTCCGTCGTGGTCAGCTCCTCCTGGAGCTGCATGACGTTCTGGTTGGCCTTCAGATCGGGGTAGTTCTCGACCAGCGCGAACAGCTGGCGCAGCATCCCGGTCAGGATGCCCTCCGCCTGGGCGGATTGGCCGGCGTTCTGCGGCCCGGCCTGCTGGGCACTGACGGCGGCGTTGCGGGCCTCGATGACCTTCGTCAAGGTCTCCTGCTCGAAGTCCATGTAGCCCTTCACGGCGTTGACGAGGTTCGGGATCAGGTCATGCCGCCGCTTGAGCTGCACGCTGATCTGGTTCCACGCCTCATCGACCATGTTCCGCAGCCGGACCAGGCCGTTGTAGGTGAAGATCAGGAAGACCGCGATGACCGCAACGACGATCAGTACGATCCAGATCGGGTCCATGGGTGCTCAGCGCCCTCCGTGTGCGGTCGGCGGCAGTCCGTGGCCGCCACTGATGCCGAATCCTAGCAGTGGTGGGCGGTGAGGGACTCGAACCCCCGACTTCCTCGGTGTAAACGAGGCGCTCTGACCAGCTGAGCTAACCGCCCCTCGATCGCGGCGAGCCTAGCATGCAGGCCTGGCAAGGTGCGTCGAACAGGCCGTTGCTGCCGCGGCAACTAACGGCCAAGTTGGGGTCGCCGGCAGCCCGTGGAAGCGCCGAATCGGGCTCTGGTTGGGCATTCCTTGCGACAGCGGCAACAGGCGGCCACGATGTGGGCCCAACTTGGCCGATAGTTGCTGTACGGGCAAAGGGTCGCCTGCGGCGTCCCGCCGGGCCCGTTGATGGGCAGGAGGAACGCAGTGATGTACCGGGGCATGCATTGCGAGGTGGTGAGCCTCGCCGGGCACAACGGGGACCAGATCGAGGCCTACCACGCGCGGGCCCTCGGTGATGGGCCGCATCCGAGCGTCGTCGTCATCCACCACATGCCCGGCTGGGACGACTGGACACTGGAGGTGGCGCGGCGCATCACGCACCACGGATACGCGACGCTCTCCCCGCACCTCTATTCGCGTTCCGGTCCGGGGGACCCGGACGACGTGGCGGCAAAGGCCCGTGCCGCCGGCGGCGTTTCCGACGACCAGGTGATGGGCGATATCACCGCCAGCGCGGCCTACCTGCGTGCCCAGGCCGGCGCCAACGGGAAGGTGGGCGTCATCGGCTTCTGCTCCGGCGGACGTCAGGCGTATCTCGCCGCCTGCCGGATCCGCGACCTCGACGCGGCCGTGGACTGCTGGGGCGGTGCCGTGGTCGTCGATGACCCGGCGCAGCTCGACGAGAAGCACCCGGTGGCGCCCATCGACCTCACCGCCCAGATGAGCGCACCGCTGCTGGGCATCTTCGGCAACGACGACCGCAACCCAACGGCAGCCCAGGTCGACCGGACCGAGGCCGAGCTCAAGCGACACAGCAAGACCTACGAGTTCCATCGGTACGACGGCGCCGGCCATGCCTTCTTCCACTGGGGGCGCCCGGAGGCCTACCGCGGCGAGCAGGCGATCGACGCCTGGAGCCACGTCTTCGCTTTCTTCGCCCGCCACCTGGGCGCCTGAGGAGGACAGACCGATGTGCACCAACGTCACCCGCAGTGCGGCAATCACCGGCAGCGCCAAGGGACCGTCCGGCTGGTTCAGCGTCGACACCGCGACCGTGTACTTCGACCATCCGTTCCACGCGCCGCTCGAGCACAGCCTGAACATCGATCTCGTCAACCGGGCCGCGGGCGCGCCGGCGCGGGTCGCGATCGAGCTCAGCGCCGCATCGGCCCGCGAGCTCGTGCGCCAGATCACGGCCGCCCTTGACGACGAGCCGGCGGCCGTTCCGCTCTCGGACGTGAAAGCGCCTACGATCAGCGCATGACACTCCCCCACGACACCGATCCCAAGCTCGCCGAGTACGCCCATCCCGAGCGGCTCGTCACCACCGCCTGGCTGGCCGAGCACCTCGACGACCCGGGCCTGGTGGTCGTCGAGTCCGACGAGGACATCCTCCTCTACGAGACCGGCCACATCCCGGGCGCGGTCAAGGTCGACTGGCACACCGAGCTCAACGATTCGATGACTCGCGACTACGTTTCCGCCGAGCGCTTCGCCCAGCTGATGGGCGAGAAGGGCATTGGTCGCGACACAACGGTCGTGTTCTATGGCGACAAGTCCAACTGGTGGGCGGCCTACGCGCTCTGGGTCTTCAGCCTCTTCGGCCATCCGGACGTGCGCCTGGTGGACGGCGGGCGTTCCAAGTGGGAGGCCGAGGGGCGGCCGATGACGACCGATGCGCCAAGCCGCTCCCCCGCCGACTACCCGGTGGTCGAGCGTGACGACAGCCGCATCCGCGCCTACCGCGACGAGGTGCTGGCGCACCTGGGGCAGCCGCTGATCGACGTTCGGTCGCCCGACGAGTACACCGGCAAGCTGCTCCACATGGCGAACTACCCGCAGGAGGGGGCGCTGCGCGGCGGCCACATCCCCGGCGCCAGGAACGTGCCGTGGGCGAAGGCGGCCAACGAGGACGGCAGCTTCAAGTCACGCGCCGAGCTCCAGGCGCTCTACGGCGGGGAGGCCGGTCTGCAGCCCGACGACGATGTCGTCGTGTACTGCCGCATCGGCGAGCGGTCGAGCCACACCTGGTTCGCGCTGACCCACCTGCTGGGCTACGACAAGGTCCGCAACTACGACGGCTCGTGGACGGAGTGGGGCAACGCGGTGCGGATGCCCATCGAGCGCGAGGTCGATCCCGCGTGACAGCCGATACCCTGCCGGCGCCGCTGGCCGAGATCGTCGAGCTGTTCGCGACGTCCGAGCCGCGCGACCGGCTGGAGCTGCTGCTCGACTACTCGCACCAGGTTCCGCCCCTGCCGGCGCGGTACGCGGAGCACCCGGAGCGGCTCGAGCCGGTGCCCGAATGCCAGTCCCCGCTGTTCGTGGCGACCGAGGTTGGACCGGACAGCAGGGTCGAGATCGTCGTCGACGCCCCGCTCGAGGCACCCACCACCCGCGGCTTCGCGGGCATCTTCCGTTCGGCGCTCACCGGCCTGAGCGCCGACGAGGTGCTCGCCATCCCGGGCGACGTCACCTCTCGCCTGGGGCTGGCCGAGGTCATCAGCCCGCTCCGGCTCCGCGGCGCAACGGCCCTCCTGGGGCGCATCCAGCGCCAGGTGCGGGACCAGCTCGGTCCCTGATACGCGGGTGAGGGCCTGCGAACGTGCCGGGGCGGCATGTTACGGCCACTGATTGGCCAATTCTGCGGCTCCGGCAACCATTAGCCAGCCGGGAGTCCTCCACCCTGGCTGACGCCTACCTCCCCGGCAAGTTCGGCCATTTATCGGCCGATACCTGCCTGACGCGCAAACGCTCGGCCCCCGACGCCGGAGACAGGAAAACGCCGCTCCGGAGAGCGGCGTCATCGGTCTGAGTCAAGAGAAGGTGGTGCCCAGGCCGGGACTTGAACCCGGATGAGTTGCCTCATACGCCCCTCAAACGTACGCGTATACCAATTCCGCCACCTGGGCATCGATGGTACCGAGGGAGGGACTTGAACCCACACGACCTTGCGGCCACTAGGTCCTGAACCTAGCGCGTCTGCCTATTCCGCCACCTCGGCACGGGGTCGGATTCTATCAGCCGGTCCCGGAGCGCGCCACCGGATCGTCGGCGCTCAGGCGGCGCTGGTGGGGACCAGGTTGAGGAGGCTGAAGAGGACGAACAGGACCGCCAGCACGATCGTCAGCCGGAACAGCGTGCGCTCGATGCCGCGGCGGCTGCGGTAAGCGGTCACCTCGCCGCCGAACGCGCCACCCAGGCCGGTGCCGCGCTGCTGGAGCAGGATGGCGGCGACCAGCGCGGTGGCAAGGATCATCTGGGCGAGGATCAAAGGGGTCATGGCGGGCTGGAGTCTAGCAGACCGACCCGTCACCCGCCCTCGGGCGGCTCGAGGAGCGAGCGACCGGTCATGCTGGGACCGGGCGGGATGCCGAGCAGCTCGCACAGCGTGGGCGCCACGTCCGCCAGCGTCCCGTCGCGCAGCCGTGCCGCCCGATGCGGCTCGCTGATGAGCACCACCGGCACCGGAGCGGTGGTGTGCTTCGTCTGCGGATTGCCGGCCTCGTCGCGCATCTGCTCGATGTTGCCGTGGTCGGCGGTGATGACCAGCGCGCCGCCCGCCGCCCGGACCGCGGCGACGACGCGTTCCAGGCAGGCGTCGATCACCTCGGCCGCGGTGACGGCCGCATCCCAGACCCCGGTGTGGCCGACCATGTCCGGGTTGGCGTAGTTGGCGATGATGAAGTCGTACGCGTCGCTCTCGATGCCGCTGACGAGGGCATCGGTGATGGCGCCCGCGCTCATCTCCGGCGCGAGATCGTAGGTCGCCACGTCGCGGTTCGACGGGACCAGGATCCGCTCCTCGCCGGGCTGCCGCTCCTCCACGCCGCCGTTGAAGAAGTACGTCACGTGCGCGTACTTCTCCGTCTCGGCGACATGCAGCTGGCGCATCCCGCGCCGCCCCAGCTCGGCCGCCAGCGAGTCGATCTCGAGCGGCGGGAACGCCACCCGCACCGGAAGCTGCGCCGGATCCTGGTACTCCGTGAGGGTCGTGACCGGCACCGCGGGTGCGCGGCGGTCGAAGGCGTCGAAGGCCGGCAGCGCCAGCGCGCTGGTCAGCTGCCGCGCGCGGTCGGCGCGGAAGTTGAGATGGACCACCGCGTCGCCGGGACCGACGGGCGCCGCCGCGTCGAGCACAGTGGGCAGGATGAACTCGTCGTTCTCGCCGCGGTCGTACGCGGCGGCGATCGCCTCGACGCCGGTTGCGGCAGGGAGTCCCTTGCGGTGCACGATCGCGTCGTACGCAGCGCTGGTCCGTTCCCAGCGGGCGTCGCGGTCCATGGCGTAGTAGCGGCCGCTGACGGTGGCCAGGGCGGCGTTGCCGGCCAGGCGCGCCTCGAGCGCGGGCAGGAAGGCATCGGCCGAGCGCGGCGGCGTGTCACGCCCGTCGGTGAAGGCGTGGAACAGGACGCTGGCCGGCGGCAGGCCGGACCGATGCGCCAGCTCCGCCATGGCCACGATGTGCTCGTCGACGGCGTGCACGCCGCCCGGACCGACGAGGCCCAGCAGGTGCAGGCGGCCGCCGCGCTCGCCCACCGCGCGACAGGTGGCCAGCAGCACGTCGTTGGCGAAGAAGCTGCCGTCGGCGATCGCCTCGCTGATGCGTGGCAGGTCCTGGACGACCCGGAATCCGGCGCCGAGGTTGAGATGGCCGACCTCGCTGTTGCCCATCTGTCCCGCCGGCAAACCGACCGCCTCGCCCGACGCCGCCAGCTGCGCGTGCGGCCATGCGGCGAGCAGGCCCCGCCAGACAGGCATGTCGGCGCTGAGGAGGGCGTTGCGGCGCCGATCGTCGCCGATCCCGAAGCCGTCGAGGACGACCAGGACGACAGGACGCTGGTCGCTCACCCGGCGGCCGCGGCCAGGATGGCGGCGAACTGCTCCGGCTTCAGCGATGCCCCGCCGACCAGGGCCCCGTCGACGTCGGGAAGGGCGAGGAACGCCGCCGCATTGTCGGCCGTCACCGAGCCGCCGTACTGGATCGGTACGTCGCCGGCGTCGTCGCCGAAGCGCTCGTGGAGGATGCCGCGGATCTGGCGCGCGACCGACTGCGCGTCGCTCGGCTCGGCAGCCTCCCCGGTCCCGATCGCCCACACCGGCTCGTAGGCGATGACGAGGCCGCTGCCGGCGATGGTGTCGAGGCCCGACACGGCGGCGCGCAGCTGGCGGTCGATCACCGCCTCGGTGGCACCCGACCGGCGCTCGTCGAGCCGCTCCCCGACCGCCGCGATCGGCCGCAGGCCATGGGCCACCGCGCTGGCCACCTTGCGGGCCACGCCCTCGTCCGTCTCGCCGTCGTACTGGCGGCGTTCCGAGTGGCCCAGGATCACGTACGAGGCGAGGCCGGCGAGCATGAGCGGGCTCGTCTCACCGGTGAAGGCGCCGCGTTCCTCGTGGTGCATCGTCTGGGCGCCGACCGCGACGCCCGACCCGGCCAGCTCTCCCGCCACGGCGGTCAGCCACACCGCCGGCGGGCAGACCACCACGTCGATGCCGTCCAACGGAGCGGAGACGGCGGCCACCGCGCGCGCCAGCGAGATCGCCTCGTCCAGCGTGGGCGGGTTCATCTTCCAGTTGCCGGCGATCACCGGTCGACGCATCGGTCGCTCCTCATCCCTCGGCGGCCAGCTCGACCAGGCGTCGCAGCCGGTGGTTGACCGCCGAACGGCTGACGCCGAGGGTGTCGGCCAGGGTATCGAGGTCGGCGTCGGGCTGGAGGCGTCGCGCCCCCGCCGCCTCGCGGAGGGCGAGGGGCAGGCCCTCCAGACGACCCTCCGCCTGGAGGGTGCGGATGGCGGTCAGCTGTCGCTCGGCAGCGCGGACCGTGCGGTCGAGGTTGGCCGCCTCGGCGTTGAGCAGCCGGGTCAGGCGGTTCTGCACGTCACGGCCGACGCGCATCGTCTCGAAATCGAGCAGCGCGCGGTTGGCGCCGGTGAGGCGGAGGAGGGTGGCAATCTCCTCGTTGCCCTTGACGTAGACCACGAACCGCCCGCGGCGCTCGACGACCGATGCCCGCACCTCGCAGGAGGCGAGGCGACGTCGCAGCTCGGCCGCGCGGGAACGGCTGCGGAACACCCACTCGATGTGGGGCCCATGGGCGGCGAATGAGATGGATCCGCTGCCGAGCAGCATGCCGCGCAGCCACGCCCGCCGGTCGCAGGTGGCCGCATCGGTCCAGCTCCAGCCGCGCAGCGCCGCCCGGTCGAGGACGACCTCAAGGTGGTGCCGCGCGTGGGGCTCGCCGCGCACCGCGGATCGTCGCGAAGCCACGGCGTTGATCCCCAGGGCGGCGGCGAGCTGCAGGACCACACGCGCCGTCGCGTGACCGAGGGTCGAGACTCCGCCCGCCATCCGGTCGCCGGCCAGCAGCCCGGCCAGCTCGGCACGCCGGTCGCATGCCCGCGCCGGCTGGATGCGAGCGAGCTCGCCCTTGATCTCGGACGCGATCACCATGCTCGGGGCGGGTGTACCGGTACGAGCGCGCTCACGACGCGCTGGCGGTGGGGCGCTGGACGCTCCGCTGGCGCGGCCTCGCGACGCGGTCCTCCTGCTGGAGCCGCATGAGCGCCGTCGCCAGGCGTGCCGGGTCGTGTCGATGCGCGTTGTGCGGGTCGACGAGATCCTCCTCGACGATGATCACCGGCAGCTCCTCCAGCCGGCGGGCGTCGACCTCGACCGGCTGTCCCTGCCAGCCCTCCGGGGCGCGTGCGCCGCGCGAGTGGTTGAGCAGCACGTAGTCGAAGAGGCCCTCGCCGACGTGCTCGAACAGCGTCTCGAGGTGCTCGGCCGCGGTATAGCCACCGGTCTCGCCCGGCTGCGTCGCCACGTTGCAGACATAGACACGGAGGCCGTTGGCGGCCGCCACCGCGTCGCGGATGTCGCTGATGAGCAGGTTGGGGAGGACGCTCGAGAAGAGGCTTCCCGGACCGATGACGATCATGTCCGCCTCCAGGATGCGCTCGAGGGCCTCCGGGTTGGCGCGCACGTCCTCCGGCTCGATGAAGACGTGCTCGATCATCTCGCCGTCGCCCCCCTCGGTGATCGCCACCTGGCCCTCGACCAGCCGGCCGCTCGTCAGCCGGGCCGACAGGTTGAGCGGGACGCTGGTGGCCGGCAGCACCTGGCCGCGCACGGCGAGGACGCGGTTCGACTCCCGGACCGCCTCCTCGAAGTCGCCGGTGACCGCCGTCATGGCGGCGATGAACAGGTTGCCGAACGCGTGGTCGTCGAGGCCCGAGCCGGCCGGGAAGCGATACTGCATGAGCTGCGTCATGAGCGGCTCGGCGTCGGCCAGGGCGGCGATGCAGTTGCGGATGTCACCCGGCGGGGCGATTCCCAGCTGGTGGCGCAGCCGCCCGCTCGAGCCGCCGTCGTCGGCTACGGTGACAACGGCGGTGATGTTGGCGCTGTAGGCCTTGAGGCCGCGCAGCAATGTCGACAGCCCGGTCCCGCCGCCGATGGCCACGATCCGCGGCCCTCGGGCCAGGTAGCGCTTCGTGTACAGCACTTCCATGACGCTGTTGCCGCGCTGGACGAAGGGTGACACGACGCTGCGCATGAGGCCCCACACGCCCAGCGCGGTGAGGGCCAGGCCCATGCCGCCCAGGATCGCGGCACGCACCGGACGCTCCAGCCACGCGCCGGTGAGGTAGTAGAAGAACTCCACCTCGTCGAGCTCCTGCCCGCGATACAGGTCGAGCAGGAACACGGCACCGCCCAGGCCCAGGATCACGATCCCGGCGAACACGACCAGCAGCCAGCGCTTCAGGTGCATACCGGGATAGAGCCAGCGCGGCAGACGGAGCGGGCTCATCCCTCGAGCTCCCGGTGGAAGACGGTGACCGGCTCCTGGCCGCCCTCGCGCAGCCGCCGCGCCAGCTCCTCGGCCAGCGCGATGGAGCGGTGATAACCGCCGGTGCAGCCGAGGGCCACCACCAGCCGCGACTTGCCCTCGGACCGATAGGCGGGCGTCGTGAGCGCCAGCAGCTCCTCTACGAGCTCCAGGAAGCGCCCGGCAGCCGGCTGCGCGAGCACGAAGTCGCGCACCGGATCGGTCAGGCCGGAGAGCGGCTTGAGGTCCGGGACCCAGTACGGGTTGGTCAGGAAGCGGACATCGAACACGAGGTCCGCATCGAGGGGAATGCCATGCTTGAAGCCGAACGTGATGACGTCGACCTGCAGCTGGCCGGCTGCCGCGTCGACCGGGACCAGGGCGAAGAGCCGCTCCTTGAGCTGCCCGATCGAGAGGCCGCTGGTATCGAGCACCTCATCGGCGAGATCGCGCGTCCGCGCCAGCCGGCGGCGTTCCTCGCGGATGCCACCCTGAAGGCCGCCGCGGTCCTGGAGGGGGTGCCGGTGGCGCGTCTCGCTGAAGCGCGAGACCAGGCTCTGGTCGGAGGCCTCGAGGTAGATGACCTTGACCACGTCGGCGCGCTCTTCGAGCGCCGTGCGTGCACGCATGATCACGGGGGCCGGGTCGCCGGCGCGGATGTCGAGGACCAGCGCCACGTCGCGGTAGCGGTCGTCGCCATCGGCCCGCAGCCGGAGGAAGCCTTCGACCAGCTCGGGTGGCAGGTTGTCGACGCAGTAGTAGCCGAGATCCTCGAACAGCATGGCAGCCTGCGTCTTTCCGGCACCGGAGAGGCCGGTGATGATGACGACCCGGCCGTCGATGCCACCGTGCGAGGGTTCGGCCCCCGCCTGCGACGCGCGTTCCGCCGTGCGGCGCGGCGGGTGGCGCTGCGCCCGCGGGGTGGTCGCGGGTGCTTCTGAGCGCGGCATCGTCCCCTCGGAGGCGTGTGGTCCGGGGAGTATAGCCCTCATGCGGGCAGATTCGACCTCGGCGGCCCGGCCGCCAGGCCATCGAGCAGCCCTTCGACGGTGGCTGCGGCAGAGGCCCGCAGCGCGTCAAGGTCGTACCCGCCCTCGAGCGTCAGCGCCACGCCACTCAGGCCAAGCCGCGTGGCGAGCGCTCCGAGCGCCGTTGCCACGCGCCGGTAGCCGCCCTCGGTCACGTCCAGCGCGGCGAGCGGGTCGTCCCGGTGCGCGTCGTAGCCGGCCGAGACGAGGATAGCCTCCGGGGCGAAGGCCTCGATCGCCGGCAGCAGTCGCTCCGTCCAGGCCGCGACGAAGTCGTCGTCGCCGCTCCCCGGTGGGAGGGGCGCGTTGTGCTTGGTGCCCGCCGCCACGCCGGACCCGACCTCGGCCACGCTCCCGGTGCCCGGGAACAGCGGCACCTGGTGGGTCGAGGCGTAGCACAGGTCGCGGTCGGCATCGAACAGGGCCTGCGTCCCGTCGCCGTGGTGCACGTCCCAGTCGACGATCGCGATGCGCCACGCCAGCTCCTCGGCGCGCAGGGCGGCGACGGCCAGGGCGACGTTGTTGACGAGGCAGAATCCCGATGGCTGCGTCGCCGCGGCGTGGTGTCCGGGCGGGCGGGCCACGGCGAAGGCGACCCGGGCCGCTCCCCGGGCGACGGCCAGTGCGGCGTCGATGGTGGCACCGGCCGCCAGCCGCATCGCCACCGGCGACTCCGCGGCGATGTACGTGTCGGCGTCGATCCAGCCTCCACCGGCGGCCGCCGCGTCGTCGAGAGCGCGGACCAGGGACAGCGGATGGACGCGGGTCAGCTCCTCGTCGCTCGCGGCGCGCTCCTCGCGCTCCTGGAGCTCGGCACCGGCCGCGGTCACGCCGTCGCGCACGCCGGCTGCGGCGGCCGGCCGCCGCTCGGGACGCTCCGGATGGCCGTGCGCGGCGTGGACATCGGTCCGGTCGGAGGTGAGGAGCAGGACGACCGGCTCAGCCACGGACGCGCCGGATGATGAGCAGGCTGACCTCGAACAGGCCGTACATCACGATGGCCATGATCGTCGGCGAGATCGGATCGCTGCCCGGAGTCAGGATGATCGCGGCGAGGACGATGACCAGCACCGCCCACCGCCGGCGACGGGCCAGGAAGGCATGGGTCAGGATCCCGACCCGCGCCAGCACGATGAGCACGATGGGGAACTCGAGCGCCAGCCCGAACGCCAGCAAGGTGGTGGTGACGAACCCGATGTACTCGTCGATCGTGAACAGCGGCGCGGTGATGTCGACCGGCGCGATCTCGATCAGGAAGCGGAGCATGAAGGGGATGACGAAGTAGCCGAGCGCGATGCCGGCCACGAAGAGGAACAGCGCCGCGATCAGGCCGGGCCAGACGAGCCGTCGCTCCCGCCTGGTGAGCCCCGGGCTCACGAATCGGTAGGCCTGGAAGAGGAAGACCGGCATGGCGATCGCCAGGCCGGTGAAGCCGGCGATCTTGAGCTGCGCGGCAAACGCGCCGGCCGGCGACGTGAAGTAGAGGGTCCGGTACTCGGCGGGCAGCAGGTCGACGAGCAGGCGCAGGACATTCGTCGACAGCCAGAAGCCAACCACCGCCCCGACCAGGATGGTGGCGACGATGATGATGAGCCGCCGCCGGAGCTCGCCGAGGTGCTCGACGAGGGTCATCGACGGCCCGCCGTCACCGTCGGGCGGTCCGGGGTCGATGACGACCGGCGTGGCGAGCGGCGGCGTCTCCGACATCTCAGGCGACGGGCTGCGCGCGGCTCACCCCGTGGCGCCGCACGCCGGTCGGCGTGCTACTTGTGGTCGGAGCTGGACGTCGTGGTCGACGTCGGGGTCGAGTCCGCCTTCTTGGTGTCGCCGCGGATCGACTCCTCGATGTCATTCGACGCCTTGCGGAACTCCTTGACGCCTCGGCCGATGGCGTTGCCGATGTCCGGCAGCTTGCCGGGGCCGAAGACGATGAGCACGACCACGAGCAGGATGATGAGCTCGGGCCAACCGATGGGTCCCATGTCGCGTGCGCTTCTCCGCTACTCCGCCGCCTCGGCGGCGTCCGCCGTATCTTCAGGCTCGGCGATCGAGTGTAGCACCGGCTGCCTCGCGCAGCCGCTCGCCGATCTCGGCGGCGACGCGGCGCGCGGCGGCCTGCCAGTCCGCTCCGTCGGACGCTGCGGCGATGGTGCGCGAGACGTTGACGACGCCGGGTGCGGTGGCCGCGGCGCAGTACCGGGCCGCGGCCCTCATGTCACCGCCCTGGGCGCCGACCCCCGGTACCAGGAACGGCGTCGCCGGCACGAGCTGACGCAGCCGCTCCAGCTCGGCCGGGGCCGTGGCGCCGACGACCAGCCCTACCCGGGGATCCGGCCACGCTCCGGCCACCCAGCTGGCGACGGCCTCGTGCAGCGGTGCGTCGCCGACGAGGCGATCCTGGAGGGTGCCGGCACTCGGGTTGGAGGTGCGGGCCAGCACGTACACGATCCGGTCCTCATAGGCGACGAACGGCGCCACGCCGTCTGCGCCCAGGTAGGGCGATACGGTCACGCCATCTGCAGCGAGATGGCCGAGCAGGGCGTCCGCGTACCGCTCGGCGGTCGTACCGATGTCGCCGCGCTTGGCGTCGGCGATGAACGGCAGGTCGCCGGGCGTCGCGTCGCGGAGGCGCTCGAGTGCCGCCCATCCGGCGGACCCGAACGCCTCGAAGAAGGCGAGGTTGACCTTGATGGCGGCCGCCTCCTCGATGGCGATCTCCAGGAGGCCGCGCGCCAGCGTCTCGACGCCACGAACGTCGCGGGGCAGGCCCTCCGGCAGTGCGTCCGGATGCGGATCGATCCCCACGCACAGCGGCCCGTGGCGCTCCACGCGTGCCCGCAGCCGCTCAAGCGCCGTGGTGTTCACGTGGCGGCCACCACGGGCACGCCCGGACCGGCCGCCGCGAGGCGCCGGGCGCGCAGCGGGCTGGCCGCGCCGTCCGCGTAGTCGAGGACGCGGATGCGGAGACGTGGCAGGCCCTGGAATGTGTCGCGCTCGAGCGTGCCGACGAGATCGACCGCCTCCCCCACCTCGGGGAGTGGCGCATCGGCCCCGACGCCGAACGCGATGGCGTCGATCACCTCCAGCCCCCGTCGCATGCGGAGCGCCAGGTGCTGCTCGCTGCTGCCGACGCGGCGCGCCTCGGCGAGGCGCAGGCCGGTCACCGCCAGCATCGGCTCGACGTGCCCCGGCCCGTACGGTGCGAGCCGTTCCAGCTCCTCGGCCAGGTCCCAGCCGAGATGCGCGGCGGGAAGCACGAGGTCGACCACCAGACGGCCCGGTGGCACGGCCGGCACGCCGTCGTCGCGCACCGGCCACGGCCGCGGGAGGGCGCTGAACGCGGCGACGAACGCCTCCCATGCTTCCGGGAGGACGGAGAAGCCGCCCGCGCCGGCATGCCCGCCGCGCTTGGCGAGGTGCGCCGCGGTCGCCTCCAGGGCGGCGGCAACGTGGAAGTCCACGGGGGCACGAACCGAGCCGCGGACCTCGGTCCCGACCAGCGCGGCGACCGCGACCGGACGGCCGAGGGTATCGACCAGGCGTGACGCGACGAGGCCGATCAGCCCCGGCGCCCATCCGTCGCCGCGGATGACGAGTGGCCCCTCCCCCGGGGACGCGGCGGCGAGGGCACGGGCCTCCTCGACCGCGGCGGTCGTCATCTCGCGCCGCCGGTGGTGCACGGCCTCCAGCTCGTCGGCGATCCGCTCCGCGGCCGCCAGATCCTCCTCGACCAGCAGCGAGATGGCGAGCTCCGCCTCGGCGATGCGGCCGGCGGCGTTGATGCGTGGCGCGATCCCGAACCCCAGGTCGCGCCCCGTCGGCGCGTCCGGGTGCTCCGCGGCGCGGGCCAGCAGCGCCCGCAGCCCGGCACGCTCGGTCACCGCCAGCTCGGCGAGTCCCATGCGGACGATGGCCCGCGACTCGCCGGTCATCGGCGCCAGGTCCGAGACGGTCCCGATCGACGCCACCGCGGCGAGGTCGGCGACGCTCTGGCCGCGGCGAGCCAGCAGGGCGGCGGCGAGCTTGAAGGCGAGGCCGGCGCCGGTGAGGTCCGGATCGGGGTAGCGGCAGTCGATGCGATGGGGATCCACGACGGCCACCGCAGCCGGGAGCATGGGTCCCGGCAGGTGGTGATCGGTCACGATGACGTCGAGGCCGATGGACGTGGCATGCGCCACCTCGGCCACGTTGCCGACCCCGCAGTCGCAGGTGATGACGAGGTCGACGCCACGCCGCCGCAGGTCGTCGAGGCCGGCGGCCGACAGCCCGTACCCATCCGCGATGCGCGACGGGACGTGGCGCACCGGCTCCACGCCGAGGGCGCGCAGGGCCAGCACCCAGACCGCGATGGCGCTCATACCGTCCGCGTCGTAATCGCCCCAGATGGCGATCGTCTGGCCCGCCGCGATCGCGGCGTCGATGCGGTCCAGGGCGCGCTCCGCGTCGGCCATCCGGGACAGGTCATGGAACGCGCCGGCGCCCGCCTCGAGAAAGGCGCGCAGCCCGGGATCGTCGCGGAAGCCGCGGCGAGCGAGGAGGGTCGCGACCGGTCGCCCGAAGCCCTCGAACGCGGGAGGGTCGAGGAACGGCTCCGGGAGGAGCCAGTCCAGGCGCGGTGCGATCACCCCGCCATGGTAGTCGCGCCGGCTTACCCGCCGCTTAGCGCAGCGTTATCGACCGATGCCGGGCTAGCGGCTCAGCGGCCGCACGGCGGCGCGCGCGCCGGCCTTGCGCTTCTCGCTCCATTCGTGCCACGCCACCAGCAGCTGGCTGGCGTTGAAGATCGACGAGTAGGTGCCGCTGACGACGCCGACCAGGAGGGCCAGGGTGAAGGTCCGGATGGTAGGCGGGCCGAGCAACAGGAGGGCCGCCAGGGTGACCATGACCGTGATGGAGGTGATGATCGAGCGACCCATGGTCTGAAGGATCGAGTGGTTGACGATCGCGCCGAACGGCTCGCCGGCGTGGCGGACGCGGTTCTCCCGGATGCGGTCGAAGACGACGATCGTGTCGTGCACGCTGAAGCCGATGATCGTGAGCAGAGCGGTCACGAACAGGGCGTCGAACTCGACTCCGAAGAAGAAGCCGAGCATCGCGAACAGGCCGACCACGAGGATCACGTCGTGGAGGAGGGCGACGATCGCGCAGATCCCGAAGCGCAGGCCGAAACGCAGGCCCAGGTACAGCATGATCGCGATCTCGCCGATGATGATGAGGATCGCCGAGCTGCGGATGAGGTCGGCGCCGACGATCGGCCCGACGGTCGTGGCGCTGCGTGGTGACCCCTCCGCCGCCGCGCCGAAGCGCTCCTCGAGCGCGGCCTCGAGATCTCCGAGCTCGGTGTCGACGTCGATCACCGGCCCGGGCGACGGGCTGGGGACCGGCGTGGCGGTCGGTGACGCCGAGGGGCTCGCCGCGGGCGAGCCGCTGGCGGACGGCGTGGCAGAGGGCGAGGCGGCGACGCTCCCGGACGGCACCGGGATCGGCTCGGTCGGGTCGACGAGGTCGATCGGTTCGGTCCGGATCTCGAGCCAGCCGTCATCGGTGGCGCGGACGATCGCCTCCGGGTGGCCGAGGTCGACGAGCGCGGCCTGGACCTCGTCCGCGGACGGCTCGGACGCGTAGCGGACCTGGAAGACGGTGCCGCCGGTGAAGTCGACGGACGGCTTCAGGCCGCCGAGCGCAATGAAGATCAGACCCGGGATGGTGAGCAGGGCCGAGAAGGCGAAGTACCAGTTGCGCTTGCCGACGATGTCGAACATGGCTCAGCGCTCCACGTGGTAGAGCTCGATGCGCCGGCCCCAGCTGGTACGCACCACGTAGCGCAGCATGGTGCGGGTCACCGTGACGGCGCTGAACATGGAGATCAGGACACCGATGATCAGGACCAGCGCAAAGCCGCGCACCACGGTCGTGCCCTGCCAGTACAGCCAGGCCGCGACGAGGATGGTGGAGACGTTGGAGTCCAGGATCGACGACCAGGCACGGTTGAACCCGGCCTCGATCGCCGGCCCGAGCGTCTTGCCCGCCCGGATCTCCTCCTTGAGCCGCTCGAAGATGAGGATGTTGGCGTCGACCGCCATACCGATGGAGAGGATGAAGGCCGCGACGCCGGCCAGGGTCAGCGTGACGCCGATGAGGCGGAAGACCGCGTAGTTGACCAACGTGTAGAAGATGAGCGCCAGGGCGGCCAGCACGCCGGGCAGCCGGTAGTAGCTGATCATGAAGATCATCACCAGCAGCAGGCCGATGCCGCCCGCGATGAGCGCCTGGCCCAGGAACCCGGCGCCCAGGGTCGGGTCGACCTCGTCGAAGCCGATCTCCTGGAGGCTGACCGGCAGTGCGCCGAAGCGCAGTGTGTTGTAGAGGTTGGTGCGCTCCGTCTCGCCGGCCTCGCCGGCGGAGCCGACGGTGATCACCGTCTGCCCGCCGCAGATGGCGCCATTGATGGTGGGCGTGGTGATGACGCGACCGTCGAGAGCGATTGGACCGGGGCGGTTGACGTTGGCCGTGGTGAACGTGCACCACGCGTCGCTCCCCTGCTCGCGCAGCGAGAACACCACCGCCAGTCGGCCGCTGTCGGTGGTGGGTGCCACGCTGCTGGGATCGATCTGCCCACCGTCGAAGATGACGCGGACCGCGCCGGAGGCGATGAGGTCCTTGATGTCCTGCTCGTCCGTGAGCGTCTGACCCTGCGGGTCGATGAACTGCAGCTGGCCGGTGGACCCGACGAGGGAGCGGACCTGGTCCTCATCCGTCGCGCCGGGCACCTCCACCACGATCCGGCGCGTGCCGTCCCCGCTCGTCTCGGTGCGGACCTGCGGCTCGCTGACGCCGATGCCGCCGACGCGACGCTCGATGATGTCGCGCGCCGTGTTGACCTGGTCCTCGGTGACTTCCTGGCCGGGCTGGGGAACCACTGCCAGCGTGACGCGCTGTCCGCCCTGGAGGTCGAGCCCGAGCCGGGTGCGCACGCCGGACCCCAGGACGTCGAATGGCAGGTCCACGATGATCGCGCCCACCAAGACGACGAGGATCACCCATGGGGCGATGCGGCGCCAGGTCATGTGTGTGCTCTGAGGTCCTTTCTCGGGTGGCGGCGGGGCCGCATGGCTGCGTCCGGACGCGACTGTCCCAGACAGCAACGACGCCGCTCCGTGGCGGCGGCCGCCAGAGTATAGGTTCGATGCTCGACGCCTCGCAAGGCGCCCGGCTCAGGCCAGCATTCCCTCCCGGGCCAGGTGTCGCTTGAGGCGCTCCGCCAGCTCGCGCGGAATTCCCGGCGTGGCCGCCACGTCCTCGACCGATGCCTCCCGGATGCGGCGTACGCTGCCGAAGCGCTTGAGAAGGGCCTTCTTGCGTGCGGGGCCGATGCCGCCGATGTCGTCGAGCTCGCTGCGCAGCGCCCGCTTCCCGCGCACGTCGCGGTGGTAGGTGATCGCGAACCGGTGCGCCTCGTCCCGGATCCGCTGCACCAGGTACAGGCCCTGCCCGCCGCGCGGGAGCACGATCGGCGCGCTGCGCCCGGGCACGTACAGCTCCTCGAAGCGCTTGGCGAGCCCGGCCAGCGGGACGTCGGTCAGCCCGAGCTCCTCCATCACGCCCACCGCCGTGCTGAGCTGGCCCTTGCCGCCGTCGACGATGACGAGGTCCGGCAGCGCCCAGCCGATCTCGCGCGGTGCGCGGGTCTCGCCCTCCACCGGGCCGCTGCCCGGTGCCACATCGGTCGGCTCGTCGTCGGCGCCATCGCCCTCCGGCGCCTCGTCGGCGCCGACAGCGGCGAGCGACAGGGCGCCCGTCTCGGTGCGCAGCGCGGCGGCACGACGGAACCGGCGGCGGAGCACCTCGGCCATCATCCGGAAGTCGTCGGGCGTCTCGCCGGAGCGAATCCGAAAGCGGCGGTACTCGCGCGGCTCGGGCCGCCCATTGACGAAGACGACCATGCTGCCGACCGCGCTCGTGCCCTGGATGTTGCTCATGTCGTAGCACTCGATCCGCTCCGGCGGACGCGCCAGGCCGAGCGCGGCGGCGACCTCGGTCAGGGCCTCGTCGCGGCGGCCGACGTCGGCCAGCCATTCGGCACGCTCGCGGGAGAGGGCTTCCACCGCGTTCTGCGTCGCCAGCGCGACGAGCCGGCGCTTCTCCCCGCGTTGCGGGAGGCTGATCGTGACCCGCGAGCCGCGCGCATCGGTCAAGAAGGCGGCCAGCCCGCCGGCGTCGGCGGGCGTGAGCGGTACCAGGATGTCCCGCGGGGGACGCTCGACCGCCGCGTAGTACTGCTGGAGGAACGAGGACAGCACCTCGCCATCGGTCACCTCGGGTGGTGCGCCCTCGGCGATGAAGTGCTCGCGGCCGATCATCTTGCCGTTCCGGATGACGAGGACCTGGAACCCGGCCTCGGTCTCCTCGCGAGCCAGGCCGATGACGTCCTGCTCGGCCCGGCTGTAGGCCGCCATCTTCTGCTGCTCCATGGTGCGCTCGACGGCACGCAGCTTGTCGCGGGCGATCGCCGCCTGCTCGTAGCGCAGGCCGTCGGCGTGCTGCTGCATGTCGGCGCGCAGCTCGGCCGCGATGCCCTCCTGCTTGCCCTCCAGGAAGTCGACGATGCGACCG
>JAICQM010000188.1 GCA_025937875.1 Chloroflexota bacterium | reverse complement strand
CGCCCGGAAAGCTGCGCGACGCGCGCCACGTCGGCGGCCTGGGCGAAGCGCTGCTCGGCCTCCTCGTCCTGGCCGGCATGACGCAGCACGCGTGCCTCGGTGAGGAGCGCCGCCAGCTCGGCAAGGCGGTTGCCGCTGGTGCGGGCCCTGGTCATCGCCTCGCCCGCCAGCTCGCGCGCGTGCGCGTCGTCGCCGGCGGAGAGAGCCACCTGGGCCCGGGTCTCGAGGATGGCCGCCATGATCCGCTCGTCGCCGATCCGATCCGCCTGGGCCTGGGCCTCCGTGGCGAAGGCGTGCGCGCGCTCCAGGTTGCCGGCGGCCAGGTAGGCCAGGGCGAGGTCGTTCTCGATCGAGGCCGACTCGAGGTCCGTGCCCGCGGCACGGAAGAGGCCAAGTGCCTGCGTTCCGCTGCGGATCGCCGCCTCCACGTCGCCGGTCTCGCGGTAGCTGATGGCCAGGTTGAACAGGTACGTCGCGCGGCGCCGGTCGTCGAGATCGGACGCGAAGCCGCGCGCCTCCTCCAGGTAGCCCAACGCCCGCTCGTGGTCCCCGGTGCGTGATTCGACGGCCGCCAGCGCCATCAACAGCCGCATCTCGAACTCCGGCTCGACCGCCATCCCGCCACGGACCCGCTCCAGGAGGGCCGTGAGCATCGTCCGGGCCTCGGCCTCGGCGTCGGACAGGTAGAGGCCGTACGCCAGCCAGTACCGCGCCAGCGCGGCGTCCTCGACGCGGCCCTGCTCCTCGTACAGGCGCGCCGCCTCGGAGGCGGCGCCGACGGCTTCCTTCCCACGGCCGAGGCGTGCCTCGGCCTCGGCCGTGCCGCGCAGCAGGCCGGCACGCGCGACGTCGTCGGTCGCCGCGTCCAGCAGGTCACGGTAACCGTCACTTGCTGCCTGCCACTCGCCGGCGGCGAGCTGGACGTCGACCTCGAGCCGCGTCCAGGCCGGGTGGCGCTCGTCGATGAAGTGGCTGGCCGGCAGGCCCAGCCGCTCGGAGATGAAGCGCAGCGCGACCATGCTGGGGCGCGCGATGCCCGTCTCCAGGGCGCTGATGTACGCCTTCGTGTAGCGCTCACCGGCGAGCTGCTGCTGCGTGAGGCCGGCGCGATGGCGCGCCTCACGGATGCGCGCGCCGATGCGGCGCGCGAGGGCTGCGTCCTGCTCCGTCGCCCGCGCGACCGACTTCGTTCTCGGCATGGCGGGAGTGTACACCGCGTGGCAAGTGGGGCTTGACGCGGTGGCGTGCCGAAAGTACCGCGGTGTCAAGACGTACCCGGTACCGCTGGCCCATTGTGGATGGGGACTCCTGGCGCGAGCGTGTAGGCAGTCACCCATCGGGGGTGACGCCACGCACGGAGACAGACGCATGCGCGCACCTCGGATCCTCCGATCCATCCTGGTCGCAGGCACGGTCGCCGCGGTGAGCCTCATGACGATCGCCACCACCGTGTTGGGGGTGACCACCGGAGGCGGCTTCCCGCGCTGAGCACGTCGCGACCCATCCCGCATCCATGAGAAGCCACGCCCCGAGCGTGGCTTCTTCGCTGCTCAGAGCGACGGCAGCTCCTGCTTCGTCTCGAGCGCTGTGGCGAAGAGGTCGCCCACCGCCGCCACCCGCGCGGGCAGCGAGCGGATCGTCCAGCGGTCCGGGCGCAGCTCCGGGTCGTCCAGCTCGTCCCAGCGGATGGGGGCCGAGACCGGCGCGCCCGGCGCCGGGCGGGGTGAGTAGGGTGCCACCAGGGTCCGGTTGATCGCGTTCTGGGTGTAGTCGAGACGCGCGCGCCCTCGCCGTGCCCGCTTCGCCCACTCCCAGCTCACCAGGTCGGGCACCAAGCCACCGATCGTCCGTGAGAGCTCCTCCACCCAGCCGCGCGTGTCGTCGAACGTGTACCCGTCCCGGATCGGCACCCAGATCTGGACGCCGCGCTTGCCGGTCACCTTCGGCAGGCCGATGACCCCCAGGTGCTCCAGGGCCGTCCGGTACAGCCTGGCCAGGACGACCACCTCCTCGAACGTCGTCTGCTCGCCGGGGTCGATGTCGATCAGGGCGTAGGTCGGCATGTCGGGGTCATCGGTACGACTCGTCCAGGGGTGCAGCTCGATGGCGCCCTCCTGTGCCAGCCAGGCCATGGTGGCCGGCTCGTCGACCACGACGTAATCCTTCGGCCCCTCCTCGCGGTGGTGGTATCGCCATCGGTTGATCCACGCCGGGGTGTGGCTGGGCAGGTCCTTCTGCCAGAAGCCCTTGGCGGTGACGCCGTTCGGGAAGCGCTGCACGGTGGTGCCACGGCCGGTCAGGTACGGGACCGCCAGCGGCGCCAGCGCGGCGTGGTACCGGAGCAGGTCGCGCTTCGTGATCGGCTCCTCGTCTCCCGCGGGCGGGAAGAGGACCTTGTCGAGGTTGGTGACCCGCAGCTCGCGGCCCGCGTACGTCCAGCTCCCCTCCTTCGGGATGGCGTCGAGCGCGGCGACCGCCGCGGCGAGGTCGCCGTCGGCGGCACTCCCCTGCCTGCCGCGCTTCCTGCCGCTGGGCCGCGCGGCCCGGGTGCTCGTCGGTGGCTGTGCCTTCTCCGCCTCAGCGGCCGCCCGCTCGGTGTCGACGGGCCGTTCACGGCGCACCTTGCGTGACGCCTTGCCGATCTCGAAGCCCTTGAACGCGGCCTGGCGCAGCAGCCCATCGGTCGTCCATTCGGCGAACTCGACCCGGATGACGATCGTGGGGTCCACCCAGTGCGCGCCCTTGAGACGCGGCACGGGGTCGAGCGGCGGGTCGTCGCGACCGAGCTCGTCGAGCCGGGCCCGCAGCTCGCGCCGGGTGCGGGTATCGATGCCCGAGCCGACCTGGCCGGCGTGGCGCAGCGCATCGCCCTCGTACACCGCGACGATGAGCGAGCCGAGGTCCTTGTGCGTTCCCTGCCCGGCCAGCCAGCCCGCGACGACCACCTCCTGCTCACGCCGCAGCTTGATCTTCAGCCACGACTTGGATCGCCGCCCGGGCTCGTAGGTGGACCGGCGCAGCTTGGCCACGACGCCCTCCAGCTCCTGCTCACGCGCCGCCTCCACGAACGCCTCGCCGTCAGCGACGACGTGCGAGCCGTAGCGCACCAGCGGATGGTCGCGCAGCACCGATCGGAGCAGCCGCTTGCGGTGCTCCAGCGGCACGTCGAGCAGCGAACGGCCGTCGAGGTGCAGCAGGTCGAACGCCTGGTAGACGATCGGGATCGCCGCGCGCTCCTCCTTCGAGGCGCGGGGCCGGTCGCCATGCGAGCCCTGGCCGTGCAGCCCCCGCAACCCGGTGACGTCCTGGAGCAGGCTGAAGTCGGGGCGCCCGCGCTCGTCGACGGCGATCACCTCTCCGTCCACGATGGCCTCCGTCGCATCGATCCAGCCGCCGGCTTCGGCGAGGGTCGGAAAGTAGCGGGCGCCGTCCTGCCGGTTGCGCGTGTAGAGGCGAATGTCACGGCCGCGGACGACGGCCTCGACGCGGTAGCCGTCCCACTTGATCTCATACAGCCAGTCCGGATCGCTGAACGGGCCCGTGGCCAGGGTGGCGCGCATGGGCTCGATGAAGTCGGGCATCGGCGCCTCGCGCGCGACCGAGAGGTCGATCTCGGCCTCGGCCGCCGGGGCGGCAGCGTCCCAGCGCGCCGGCGCATCG
>JAICQM010000024.1 GCA_025937875.1 Chloroflexota bacterium | reverse complement strand
CGGCTATCGGTTCAGCCAGCGGCTGGCCGATCGGTTCCGGGTGGGCAGGGCCTTCCTGGCCGGCGACGCGGCGCACGTCATGTCGCCGTTCGGCGCCCGCGGCCTGAATTCCGGTGCGGCCGACGCCGAGAACCTGGCCTGGAAGCTCGCCGCCGTCCTGCGCGGGGAGGCGGGGGACACGCTCCTCGACTCGTACGACGGGGAGCGGCGCCCGGCGGCGATCGAGAACCTCGCGGTCACCAACGCCACGATGCGCTTCATGGTTCCCCATGGCTGGTGGCATCGGTCGTGGCGGAACGCGGTGCTGCGCCTTTCCGAGCGGCTCGCCTGGGCGCGGCGGCGGGTGAACTCGGGGCGCCTGGCGCAGCCGTTCGCGTATCCCGCCTCCGCGTTCGTGGGCCCGCCCGTGGCCGGCCTGCCGGCACCGGGCGCGGTCATGGTCGACGCCCCGGTGGGCGGCGGCCGCCGCCTGCGTTCGTTGACCGGGGAAGGCTTCGTGGCGCTCTGCTTCGGCGAGCCGGCGGCGCCGATCGATGGCTGCCGGTTGCTCCTCGTGGGGCGCGAGGTGGATGACCCGACGGGTCGCCTGCGCGCGACCTACGCCCCGGACGGCGCGCCTCGAGCCTGGCTCATCCGCCCCGACGGCCACCTGGCCGCGACCGGCCATCCCTCGCAGCTGCCCGCGATGCTGGAAGGCGCGCTGGGGCGGGCCGGGTGAGAGTCCATCGGGGAGCGGGTGTGGATAACTCTGCCACGGCCCCCGAAAATCGTGGAGAAAGGGGATTGCGCCCCGCCGGACGCACCGGGCATACTCCTCTCGTCCCGAAGGGGCAGTCAGCCGACTGGAGATGACATCAACGGTCGCGACGGTTCCTTCGGGACACTTGCTGTCTCCGGCGAACCCGCCGGCTAGCGGCGCTCCTCGAGCCGGCGCAGGATCCCGGACCGCAGCTCGTCGGCCCCATCCCCCTCCAGGATGGCGAGCTCCGACGCATCGCCCGGCACGAGCAGCGCCGCGTTCCACTCACCGGCGGCCTGGTCCGCCATGTCGGTCGCCTGCGCGGCAGCCCCCTCGCCCTCCGACGCCACGAACAGCTTCGGGAACTCGCCCAGCCGCGCCACGTCCCCGCGCGCCGAGATGGTGATGAGCTGGTCGACCAGCTCGGGCGCATCGGTCCCCAGCTCGAACGCGGCCTGTACGCCCGGACCACCCACGGCCATCACCGCCACGCGCTCGATCGCCTCGTCGTGGAGCCACGTGATGGCAGGCTCCAGCGCGTCGGGCGCCACCGCCACCAGCCGCATCCCGTGGAGCGCCAGCTCGGCGGCCAGCGGGTCCCAACCGTCGCCGACCAGGACAACCCCGTACGGGCCGTCGCCCCAGGAGCGGACGGGGGTGCCATCTGGCAGGGCCAGGTCCTCGACGACCGCCGGCGTCGGCTCGAACGAGCCGGGCGTCGCCGCAGGCGCATCGGTCCGTGGCGCGCACGCGCACAGGATGAGGACCAGCCAGGCGACCCTCAGAAGGCCCATTCGCCGATTGCCATCCGGCTTGCGAAGAGGGCGAGAAGCAGCAGCGACCCGAACGTGATCGCCGTCCACCATCCCTGCCGTCGGCCGGCCAGCGCGAACCACGCGAACAGCGGGAAGAGCGTGAGCGAGTAGCGCGGCACGCTCATCACGAAGCTGGTGCTCACGAACAGGAGCCAGTTGCCGGCCATCCAGGCGAACCACGACGGGCGGAAGCGGAATGCGGCGTAGATCGTCCCCGCCAGGCCGAGGACGATGAACCCCAGCTCCATCCAGCCCAGCATCATCGACTGCCATGCCTCTCGGTTCAACATGCTGCTGATTACGCCATCGATCCCGACCCACGGCGCGTCGAGCGACTTGAACCAGTGATCCTCCTGCACGAACAGGAAGTGGAACGGGTCGCCGTAGACCGCGACGTTGACGCCCAGGTAGACCAGGAACCCGACCGGCACCAGGCCGATGCCCAGCCACGAGATCCGCAGCCGCCGATCGCCGGGGGGATCGGTCAGCCACTGGGTGAGCGCCTCCGCCGCCAGGGCCGGGACCAGGATCAGCCCGTTCACCCGGGTCAGCGTCGCCAGGGCGCCCAGGAGCCCCGCCACCCACCAGCGTCCGTTGCGCGCGGCCAGGAACGAGCCGAGCACCACCGCCATGAACAGCGCCTCGGTGTACGGGATGTGGAGCACGAACGCGGTGGGAAAGATGAGCATGAACCAGGCGGCGCTGCGACCCATCGGCCCGCCGAGCTCGTGGCCCACGACGCGGGCCAGCAGCGGCGCCACGAACAGGCTGGCGATGGTGGTCACCAGGAAGCCGGCCACGACCGGGTCGCCGAGCACGGCATTGACCGCGCCGGTGAGCCAGGGGTAGAGGGGGTAGAAGACGATGAACAGCGGCACGTCGCCCGGGCCGTGGGCGTTGTAGCCGTAGCGCGCCAGGTCGAGGTAGTGCGGCGCGTCCCATCGGTTCCAAATGTCGAGGACGCGGTGCGGGTCGGTGATCTTCTGGTCGTTGACGACCACGAACGCGATGACCCCGAAGACGAGCAGCCCGACCTTGATGAGCAGCGTCAGACCGATGAGGTCCCAGTCGTCGTCGCTCAGCTCGAGGCGGGGGAGGCGCGGCATGCCGGGGAGTGTAGGGGCTTGCGCGCCCCGCGGCGGCTTCGGCGTTTGCACCCGGTGCACCAACCAGCGGAGTTGGCCCCCTTCCTCCTCGATTCCGTGCACCACATGCAACGAACCGGGTCAACACGGCCGATTCGCGCGCCTAGGCGGTCCCTTCTCCTCTGGTTCGCGCGTCCGGTGCAACGTCCGCTCCAGCGGCCCGCGAGGCGGTGACCACCGCGACGCCGATCGCCGCCAGGCCCAGGATCGATGCGACCGCCAGGCCGCCCGCCGTCGGCACCCCGCTGTCGCAGCCACCGGCAACTTCGTTGGGTCCCAGGCTGATGGTGCCGCTGGCGTCCCCCGGGACGTCGCGGTACTCGATCCCGGTCGGCGTGCGTTCGGCGCGCCAGCACTGTGTCCCGGTCAGGCCGAAGAGCGCGACCGCGGCGCCGATGACGAGCGCCACGATTCCCAGGGCGGCCGCCACACCCGTGGGCGAAGCGCCCTCGTCGCGGCGGATTGCGCCGCGGCTCAGCTGGAGCGCGACGACGAGCAGCACGATCACCGGGATGATGAAGATGCCGAGCACGAGGCTGGCCGCGATCACGCCAACCGTCGCCAGCGTCAGCAGCCCCAGCGCCTGCCAGCCGGGCCGTTGCCGCGTTCCGTTGCCGACGGCCCCGGCTCCTGCCGCCGCCCCGAAGATCAGCGCCGGCGCGAGGAACAGCAGCGTGACGCCGGAGAAGGACAGGATCGAGCCGACGGTCGACAGCACCGCAGCGGCTGCCAGCAGCGACCGACGGCCTGACACCGCACCTATGCCACCGATGATCGCCGGCATCAGGAACAGCATCGCCAGTGCGACCCCGCGGGGGATCAGCTGCGGCGGGTTCGGGAATGCGTCGGGCCGGCCGGCGACGAGGGCCAGCATCACGGCCAGCGCCACCTGCACGGCCGCGCCAATGAGGCCGAGCGTGCGAACGCGGCGCTCGTCGGACATATCCGCTACTTCCACGTAGCACGTTATACCACGCCGTGTCCACTCGTTGGTCAACTGCCGCCGTGGTTCGCATTAGCGAGGAATGTGTGGCGTCTTCCACGCGATGGCTGAGCGTGGAACGGGCGCTTCCGGGGCCAGATCGGCCGCTCATGCGAATCTCACGCGCAGGTGACGAAACGACTCCGGCGCCGGGGTCGTCTGGACCGATATCGGCTCGGCTGCTACCATCGCCGCGCTTCAGGGAGCCCGCGCGACGCGGGCGATTGAGCCGGTCGGGGCGTGGCGCAGCCAGGTAGCGCGCATCGTTCGGGACGATGAAGTCGGAGGTTCAAATCCTCTCGCCCCGACCACTTCCTTCCTAACGGATCGCGTAGCTCCGCACCGGCGTGGCGGCGCCCACCTCGGGTGCCTCGCTGTTCTGAACGACGGCCGGTTCCCAGGTGTACGTGCCCGCCGTGACGACGCGGGCGGTGTATCCGAGCTGCCACGTTGGATCCGACGGCCCGATGCACCACGAGACGCGCTGTCCTTCCACCTCGTACGGGCCGATGGCCGCGTCCTCCGCGTAATACCCGTAGGCGCTGCTCGCAGTCTGGATGGGCGCCAGGCCGGACGGCAGCAGGTCGGTCACCTGGTAGCAGCCCCTGGGTGCGCCCGTGCCGAAGCGTACGTTCAAGGTGACCCTCACCAGGCCGTCAGCGGGGGCGTTCGAGGCCGGCGCCACCGTGCGCTCGATCTCCACCAGGCGGTGGGCCGGCAGCGCGTCATAGTCCGCCTCACCGGCCCAGGTGCTGACCACCACCAGGTCGCCGTCGAGGCGCTCGAGGCGCAGGCTCTCGCGCTGCGCGGCCGTCAGCGTCAGCGTGAACGCGCCGCCTGGCTCGAGCGTCTCCTCGTGGCGCTCGCCGTCGACGGTCCACGCAAAGCGCGCCGGGTCGCGCGGCAGCCAGCGCAGCGCCGCGCGAGCGAATCCGACCTGCTGGAGAGCGATCGTGCCCTCGTCCGACGGATGGTCGGTGAGGTAGCGGGCGAGGTCGACCGACACCGGGTCACGGAGGCGTGCCGCAAGGAGCAGCAGCGCCCCGGAGGCGTCGAGGCCCTCTGGCGTGTCGAGCGCGTCGTCGAGGCGCACCCACGGCCCGAGGCGGCGACCGTGGGCGGCGAGAACCTCGCGCTCGATGGCGCGCGCCGCGGCTTCGTCGCCTGCCGCCTGCAGGCCCAGGCCCAGCCACAGCTGCTCGCGGACGGTGAGGTCGCCCTCGATTCGGCGCAGCTCAGCCAGGACGTCGTCGCCCAATCCGGCCAGGCCGGCCAGCGCCATGATGCGACGCTCGCGGTTGGCGCCCGCCTCGTCCGCCCAGGTGCGCAGCGCTCCCCGCACCGGCTGGGTGGGGACGCGGTCGGGGGCGATCAACGCCGTCCGGGCCGTGAGCGCCATGTCGGGTGAGCCGTACGGGAGCAGGCGAATGCCCGCCTCGGATACCTCGGGTAGGCCGGTGAAGCCGGCATCGGGCAGCGCCGCCTCGTCAGCCGCGAAGGCATCCACCAGCAGGTCCTGCGCGATATCGGCTGCCAGTGACGTGTCGAATCGCGCGGACCCGCCCCAGCTGAGCTGTTGGAGCAGGCGCATGAGGGTGCCCCGGCCGCCATCGGTCACCACGTGGCTCGTCAGGCCGTCGCCGCCGTGTGCCGCGAAGTCGGGCGTGAGCGGGTCATACGCCACCTGCACCGTCCGGAGCCGGGTCGGGACAACGTGGACGGTCCGCACGATGCTGTCACGCAGCGCCGGCTCCGAGCCCGGGATCGTGGCCGCGATGGTCAGCCGATGGTCGCCCACTGGCAGCTCCGGAAGCGGTACCCGTAGGGCCTCGAACGCGCGACCATTGAACGGCGTCGCGTCGAGCCCCAGGGATGGGGCCTCGACGGTGAACCGCACCGCGTCGCCAGCGGCCAGGGACTCGCCGTAGGCGCGGAGCCCGATGATCGGTGCCTCGCCGGACAGGTAGGACGAGGCGATGGTGGCGTCGACGAAGAAGGGAAGGCTGGCCGGTATTTCGATCGAGGCGGTCCCTGACTCCAGGCCACCGGCGACGGCGGCCGCGGACACGACCCAGCTGGTCAGATCGTCCGGGAGCTCGAACGTGGCGAATCCGCGGCCGCGCTCATCGGTGCTGATGCGCTGGAAGGTCGCGAGGTCCTCGAACTCGCTGCGCGGTTCGTCGCCTCCGCCCGTCGTCGCACCGAAGCCACAATCGCCGCGTGACTGCATGATGCGGTGCGTGGCGTACGAGCGCTCGAACCCGGACGCCACGCCTTGCAGCAACATGCTGGTGTCCATCTTTCGGGCTGCGCCGATGCTGAAGAGCTTGAGATCGACCGCAGAGACGACGACATCAGCCGAGATCGGCCGTCCGTCAGGTCCGGTGGTGGTGATGGCAATCGTCGCCTCTTCGCCCGGCACGTACCGTGGACGGTCGGCGGTGATGCCGATCTCGATGGCGAGGTCTTCGGGATCCACACGCACGCTCGACTCGTTGAGCACCGCGTAGCCACCGGGCAGGAGCCGGATCGCGCGGATGCTCTGGCCGGGCAGGTCGTCGTCATCCAGCACGCGCTCGATGGTCGGCGCCGTGGTGACGATCGTGTCGTCGATGCCCAGGCGTCCCACCACGAACAGCGTCGGAGCCTCGCTGCCCAGGCTGCCGTCTGCTTCGCGAATCGTGAAGGGCACCGTATCGCCGAGTCCCACAGGTCGGATGGCGCTGTTGCAGGCGACGTCGAGGTACGGGAACGTGCTCACCACGTGCGCGGGCGATACCTCGCTCGAGGAAGCCGAGCGGACCTCGCGGGTGACACGCCCCTCGGCGTCGCGCGCGCTCAGCGTGACCTCGTACCAGGCGTCGTCGACGCCGGCATCGGACACGCTGAGCGTGAACGTGCCGTCTCGTCCGGTGACCGGCGTGTAGGCCCCGATGTGCCGAACGGCCCGGTCGTACCGATAGGTTGGCACCACGCGCTTCTCGATGAAGTCATACGTGGTCCCGGTCTGGACCGCGTTCCAGGTCACGCGGTCCACCGCGACGCTGACCGTGCCCCCGGCGATCGGATCGCCGCTCGGGTCGTGCACGCCGCGGTCATCGAGGAATTGCGCCTCCGCGGCGGCGAGGTCAACCAGCGTGAGGCGGCCATCGATGCGCACCGTGCCCGCCTTGACAATCGCATCGGCCTCGAGCCAGACGGCGGATGGGAGGACCTGGAAGTTGGCGGAGCCGGTCGTGGAGCCCTCCTCGGGGTTGCGCGGGTGGGCGTGGATCGTGCCGACGTCCGGTGACTCGGATGCCTTGCCGATGTGCGCGACACGGCCGCTGCCGGCACTGTCGAGCGTCACCGTCTGCTCGCCCTCCGACGTGGTGGCGCTGCTGCTCACGAGAAGCTGCAGGCCAGGCGCGGGGGTGCCGTCGAAGAAGCCGGCCGTGATGGCGGCGGTGATCTCCTCGCCCGCGATGTACACGTGCCGGTCGGTCGTGAGGTCGATGCGGACGGTGGGCTTGCGGATATCGGTGATCGACACGCCGGCCGACGTTAGCCGCTCACCGGCCACCGTCAGGCTCACCTGGTACGGACCTGGAGGCAGCGCGCGGACCGGCACATCGGCGGCGATGACTCCGCGAGCCGTGGCCTCGACCGGGACGCTGACGATCGGGGGGCCATCGGTGCCGTAGCCCGGCGTGAGATGAAGCTGCACGTCATCCGGCACGCGGCGGTCCGACCGAGCGCGGACCACGCCCCACACGTGGATGGTGTCCTCCTGGCGATACTGGAGTCGATCGGTCTCGAGCAGCAGCCACCATCGGTCGCCCGGCGTCTCGCCCTGGAACCAGGGCTGCTCCGCGCCAAGGGGCGCGATGACGCGTCGTCCATCGCGGGCGGATACCAGCAAGAGCGGACTCGCCGCGGCGCTCGCGTCCTGGCGCAGGCCCATGGCATCCGGAGTCCGGACCCGCAGCAGGCCCGATGCGTCCGTGGTGCCCAGGGCCGGCCCACCGGCCACGCTGACCGATGCGCCGCCGACGGCGACGCCTTGGTCGACGTCATTCACCCACGCCACGGTGTCGGTGCGCGAGGTCAGGACGTAGGCCGCCAGGTCGGTGACCTGCAGCAGGAGCTGCGCGTCCCGCCCGGCCTGGTCGACCTGCAGCAGGTACCACCCGGCGTCGAGAGGCGCGGGCAGCTCCACGTGCGACGTTGCCCAATCCGTCGTGACCGTCGCGTCGACGCTGGCGACGAGGTCGAGTGACGTCGTGTCGACGCTCCCCGTCAGCGACCGCGTGGCCCAGCTGCGGTCCAAGCTCAGCTGCCTCGCGATGTCGGTCGCGCGCTCCAGGGTCGCGACCCGATGGATGGCGACCGTCGCGGTGATCGTCGGCGGCAGTTCGGTGTCGCGATGGACCTGCACCGGGATCGCGGGCAGATCGCCGGGGCTCGCTTCGGCGAAGGGACGCTCGAAGGTGATGACGGGCTCGTTTCTCCGCGACTCGGGACTGGCGGTCTCGAACGCGAACCGCATGTCGGACTCAAGGGTCCTGTCCGAGTCCTCCAGGCCGATTCCGGCCGAGACGGTGACTTCGTACAGCGTCGCCGGTGTCAGTGGCGCATCCGGGAGGAAGGCCCACGTCCGACCGTGCTGCTCGAATCGGCCGGGTGTCGATGGCAGGATCGAGACGTGCGAGGCCAGGTCCTCCACCCCGTCCTGGTCGAAGACGATCTCGATTCCCGAGTCCAGTGGCACCTGGGTCGCGTGGTTCTCCGGCAGGGTCATGACGACGTGGAGTGCCCCGCCGGTGCGGAAGCTCCATTCGGCAAGGAGCGCCCCGTCCTCGCCGGTGAGGCTGAACGTGTAACGGGCGTTCTCGGCGAGCGGATGCGCCGGCCGGATCTGCGCGACGTCCGCGGTGGCCCCCGGCTCGACGATGAGATCGGCGCTCGGATCGGCCCGCAGTCGACCGGCGAGTTCAACCGCCGGCGTCCCCTTCAGGCTGCGCAACGTCAGCGAGCCGTCGGCCTCCATGCTGGTGGGGGATCCATCCCTCGAGAGGAGTTGGACAACCGGCTCGTACGCCGGCAGCTGGAGAGCCGTCCAGTCCCCGTTGACCGCCGAGGGATCGGGCGAAGCCTGTCCGACGTCAGCCGATCCACCCGGCGAGGGAGATGGGCCTGCGGCGAACGGACCTCCGACGGTGGTGAGCACGATGATCAGCACGAGCATGCCGGCGCCGGCGGTGATGCCTGCACGCCTGGTGCGCGGGCTGCGGTCTGCGATCCATTGCCTGAGCACGTCGGTTCCTCCATGCGCCTCGTGGTGCGCTCAATGGAGCGAGCATAGGAACGGTGACTGCGGCTGGACTGCGGCGCCTCCGAGTACACTCGGCCCATGGCCGAGGAGCTGCGTTCCCAGGACCCCTTCGGGGTGCAGGGCACCCACGAGAACATCTGGCACATCGCGTCAGCGGAGCGATGGAGTGATGGCGCGCTCATCGGTCACCGCACGTTCTGTGGCCGCAACTACGGTACCGATGCCCATCGCGGTGACCTCGCCGAGCTGGACCAGGTGTGCTCCGACTGCAGCGCCCAGGTCGCCGACCGCCACTGAAACGACGACAGCCGCCCCGGCAGGGCCGGGACGGCTGAAGTGGGTCGCGAGCGCAGGCCGGCGGGTAGGCCGACCGGACGCGCAGGCGGTCCGCTGGCGGGAGTTAGGCGGCGACGGGTGCGCCGTGGAACAGCGCCAGGTTGCCGATGTAGCTGTTCACCAGGCGAACTCGGTCGGAGACGTGCTCCTTGACCCAGCTGGTCGCCATCGTGTCGGAGCGCTGGGCGGCCTCGCGGGTCTCCCAGATGCTGATCGAGACGACCTTGTGGTTGCCGGCGTCGATGAGACCGTAGTCCACGAAGCCAGGCTCCTTGACGAACGTCGGCAGGATGCCCTTCTCGGCGATGCCGGTCAGCTCGTCGAAGCTGCCCTTGGTGAGATCGTAGGTCGTGAGTCGCGTGTAACGCATGTGAATACCTCTGTGCCCCTGTACGGCAAGTCGACACGAAGAGCGGTCATTACCGATGGCGGTCCGTGTCGAGGGGCCAGCAGATCTAAATGCGGTTCGCAGCCTTGCAGCCGTTGGACGTAGTCTACCACGTATCGTCTCGTGATATATTCGTTACAGAGATGTTACAGGTACGTACAAGGCACTGACATGCTGAAGATCGCATTCGAAGCGGACACCGAGGAAGAGCTCGTCGCCCTTGCCTGGAGATGGGTGATGGGTCCTCGACACCAGGAACCCGATGGCGCCACGGGTGCCTCGGCCCATGGTCGGGCCGACCAGGTCGAGCTCCACCGGCGCCAGCTTGGCGAGGTCCTCAACGCCATCCGTGGCGCCGACAGCCGCCGGCTGCTGCGCGAAGTGGCGGAGCTGGCCATGGGCAACCGCGCGTTGGTGCTGGACAGGGAGCTGACGGAGCGCTATGGGAAACGCTCCGGTACCGCGTTCGCCGGCATCGTGGCCGGGCCCAACAAGGTCATGCGCCGCGTGGCGCGCCGCGACCTCATCAACTGGGACGCTGACGTGCGCGGCTACCGCATGGACCCCGCCGACGCCGAGATCGTGCTGCAGCGCTGGCCCGCTATCTGACCCGACGGCCACCAACCATCGTCCCGACCACCCGAAGCTCGTCGTCGAGCTCCACGAGATCGGCGCGCATCCCCACCGCGATCCACCCGCGGTCGGTCAGTCCCAGCAGCCGCGCCGGGGTGGCCGACGCGGCCGCCAGCGCATCGGTCAGACCGATGCCCGCGCGCACGAGGTTGCGGACCGCCGTGTCGAGGCCGATGACCGATCCGGCGAGCGCGTCGGTACCGGCCAGCGTCGAACGATGGCCGCGGTTTCCGCGGCCCCCGGATCCGGCCCGATCGCCGCGATCAGCCCAGCGGCGATGGTCACTCGACCGGGGACGATCGCCCCGTCGAGGACGAGGCGCCCCCGCAGAACCGTGGTCAATCTGGGCGGGTGCCGCGGAAGCTGACGAGCGGCGCCCGCCAGGCGAAGTCACGGTGGGGGAGGCGCCCGAACCGGCGCAGGGTCTCGTCACGCAGCCGCACGCGCCGCTCGTCGGCGAGGGGGGCGAAGACGTCGTCCGCGGTCCAGTACTCCAGGAGGTCCAGGTAATCGACGGGTCGCCACTGGCGCTGGAGCCACTCGTCGCCGGCGGTGACCTCTACGAAGCCCGCGGCGCGCAGCTCATCGGCCGCCGCGGCGGCCGACTCGTACGGCTCCGGCTGCGGCCCGGATTCGGGAACATCGATCCCCAGGTCGTCGACGACGTCGAAGAACACCTCCTCGGGCTCGAACGGCAGTTCCCCGGAGCGCCACGTGACACCGGCGAACGTGGCGCCCGGACGCAGGACGCGCAGCACCTCGGACAGCACCGCGGCGCGGTCTGGCACGAGCTGGATCATGAACGAGGAGGTCACTACGTCGGCGCTCCGGTCGGCGAGCGGCAGCTCCGCGGCGTCCGCCACGCGCGTCTCGAGGCGTGACGCGACGCCGTCGCCCGCCGCAACGGCGGCGGCACGCGCAAGCTCCAGCATCCCGCTGGACGCGTCGACGGCGACCGCCCGCAGTCGCGGCCAGCGTCGAAGCGCGGCCACGGGAAGGATGCCGGTCCCCGAGCCGACGTCGACCAGCGTTCGGTCATCGCGTCCAAGGTCCGGCGGGAGGCGGTCCAGCAGACCCAGGGTGGCTGTGGCGAGCACGGGAAGCCACCACCGCTCGTACTCGGCGGCGAACCGGTCGTACCCGGAGGCAGGCGCAGTCGCGTCGGGCATCGGTCAATGATCGCCCTTCGGGGACCTGACGATGTACGCTATCCGCCCAGTTCCCCGCAGGAACCCCCGGAAAAGATGACGACGACACCCGAATCTCGCCGCGTGCTGGTCATCGACAACGACGCCGACCTCGCCGACGTCGTGCGCGCGATCCTCGAGGACGAGGGGCACTTGGTGGAGGTCCTCGGCGAGGCTACGCACGACGTGGTGGCCCGCAAGGTGGGCCAGTTCGAACCTGACTGCGTGCTGCTGGACGGCAACTCGCCCGGGGCGTACGGCAGCAGCTGGACCGAAGCGGCCTACCTGGCCACGCGCCCTCGGTCGATCCCGGTCGTCATGTTCAGCGCCCACATGAGCGCGGTGCGCGAGGTCGAGGAGGGAACCAGTCAGCGGGCATCGGATGCCCGTTTCGCCGCCGTGATCGCCAAGCCCTTTGAGCTGGAGGATCTCCTCGACGCCATCGCCAAGGCCTCAAATCGCGCGGTCCCGTTCGACCGGTCACCGCGCGGGGATACGCGGCGCACGAAGGAGCTGCGCAAGCGCCTCGTGGCGCGCGGCGCGAACGACGTTCGCACCAGCGAGCGCCGCGAGTGGGCGACCTTCAAGCAAGGCGATCCCGAAGCGGTGTGGCAGATCTACTGGTGGCAGTCGACCGGGGTCTACCTGCTCGGCCGATACCGCCCCGAGGACGGGGTGCTCGAGGCCAAGGGCCACTTCCTGGAGCGCGACGCGGCCCTCGACGCCGCGTTCGGCAAACCGACGAGCTAGGCGCGGCCGTGGAGGCCGGCGCCGCTAGCATGCTGGCATGCCCACGCTCGCCCCACCCGACGCTTCGCTGCAGGCCTCCTTCCTCGCGGCCCTCGACGAATTCCGGGCCGAGGGACGGCTGGGTCCCGGCGACTCGACCGGCCTGGCCATGGAGGCCCGGGCCGGAATCCCCGGCATCGACGATCCGGCTGGCTTCGCGGCCTACGTCGCCGGCCTGCGTGCCCGATCCCTGCCGGAGACTCCGCGGCCACCGGGCTTCGTTCCCGACACGATCCTGTGGTTCGCGGAGGGGCGTGAGTTCATCGGTCGGTTGAGCATTCGCCATGAGCTCAACGAGATGCTGCGCGAGGTCGGCGGCCACATCGGCTACGACGTGCGCCCCTCCGCCCGGAGGCGCGGCCACGGGACCGAGATGCTGCGCCAGGCGCTGCCGATTGCGCACGACCTGCGGATCGATCCAGCCCTCGTCACCTGCGACGTCGACAACCTCGCCTCGCGGCGGGTGATCGAGGCCAACGGTGGCGTCCTCGAGGACGTCCGCCACGCCAAGCTCCGCTTCTGGGTGCCCACCCGCCGCGCCTGACCGACCAGGACGTGCGCCGGGGCCGCACATCCCGAGCCTCGCCTGCCAGGGCGTACACTCGCCGCCTCACCCTGAGCGGAGCATCGCGACGATGGCGACCGGAAGCGGCACCAAGGACGATCCCTGGCAGCTGAAGACCCCGCCCGGGACGAGCGACTACACGATGTATCGCGACGACGCGGCAGATCCACCCCAGCTGATCTGCCAGGTCGGCTCCACGAAGCTCACCTACCATGCGCGGGCGATCGATGACCTCCATGCCTGGCTCAAGGCGCAGGGGGGCTGGGTCCCACTCGGTGCCGCCGACGAGCAGAAGCCGGCCGCCGAGGGAACCGTCGAGGCCTTCGGCCGCGCCGAGGACAACCCGGTCGGCGGGTGGTACGGGATGCGCAAGGGATACCGCGGGCGGTTCGGGATGTACCTGCCGCCGCTCCTCGAGGCGCTTGGCCTGGCCGAGCTGGAGCACAACCCGCGCAACAACCGCATCCGCGCCGTTTGAGGCGGCGCCCACGGGCCGAATGGCCCGGCCAACCCGGGACCTCGGACCGTGACCGCTCCGTCGACAGCGCGGCATGATGGGTCCGTGACCGACCGCCTGCCGCGTCCGTGAGCCTCGTCACCGTCGCGACCTTCCTGGGGATCCTGGCGATCCTGGCCATTCTCGGCGATGCGCTGCTCGTCCTGTCCCGTGCCGCACGCGAGCTCATACGACCCAATGCCCTCGGCCTCGCGGCCGTGGTGGCCGCCACTGCCACCGCCGGCAGCCTCTACTTCTCGGAGGTCGCGCGCCTCGAACCGTGCGCGCTCTGCTGGTATCAGCGAATCGCGATGTACCCGCTGGTCATCCTGCTCGGGCTCGCCGCGTTTCGAGGGGAACGGCTCGTCCGCCCGTACGTCCTGGCCCTGGCCGGGATCGGCGCTGCGATCAGTGCCTATCACATCGCCGTGCAGCGGCTGCCCGGCCTGCCGAGCGGGAGCTGCTCGTTGACCGTCCCGTGCTCGGCCATCCAGGTCGAGGTCCTGGGCGTCATCACCATCCCGGTCCTGGCGCTGATCGCCTTCCTCAGCATCATCGTGCTGATGGCCGTCGCCGGCGGGACCGATGCACAGGAGCACACCCCATGAGTGGCAACCGATCGCGCGGCATGCCGCGCCGCTCCACGCAGGCCCCGCCACGCCGGGGCATTCCGGCGCCGTTGCTCCTGGGGATTGGCCTGGCCGTCGTGGTCGTGGCCGTGATCGCAACCATGGTTCTCACCTCGGGGCGCGGCGGCGGCACCCAGCACGAGCCCGGCACCGCGGTGGCGGTGAGCGGGGCTCCGCTGCCCCCGATGACGTCCGACGGCGCCGACCCCGCGCTCGGCGCCACGCTCCCCACCCTGACCGGCACACGGATGGGTGGCGGCACGATCAGCATCGGTCCATCCGATGCTCCGCAGGTGATCGTGGTCGTCGCGCACTGGTGCCCGCACTGCCAGGCGGAGGTGCCGCGCATCGTCGACTGGCTGGCGGCCAACGAGCTGCCAAACGGCGCGCAGCTGGTGACGCTGTCGACGGGGATCGACGCGGCGCGCCCGAACTACCCGCCGTCGGCCTGGCTGGCGCGCGAGGGCTGGACGGCCCCCGTGCTGACCGATGACGCCGCCTCGACCGCCCTCACGGCCCTTGGCCTCAACAGCTTTCCGGGCTTCGTCTTCGTCAACACCGATGGTACGGTCGCACAGCGCCTGACCGGCGAGCTGCCGGTCGACCAGATCGCCTCGATCGCGGCGTCGTTGCGCTGAGGTTTGGCCCTGTCCGGGCGGTCAGCGGGGCAGGTGCCCCGGCTGGGTGTCGGGCCGCGCGGCGGCCTCGATCGACAGGCTGGCGGGCGGGATCACGCCCATGCGCCCGGCCTGGTAATCGGCCACGGCCTGCATGATCTCCTCGCGGGTGTTCATCACGAACGGGCCGTAGGCGGCAATCGGCTCACCGATCGGCCGGCCGCCGAGCAGCAGCACCTCGAGATTCGGCGCCGGGCCTTCGGGAACCGCGTCGGCGCTCAACGTGATATGGCCGCCGGGCCCCAGCACCGCCATCTGCCCGCCGCGGATCGGGGTCTCCGACGGACCGACCCGGCCGGATCCGCCGAGGGCGTACACGAGGGCGTTGAAGTCCGGCCGCCAGGCGACCGAGAGGCGCGCCTCCGGATGCAGCGTGGCGTGGGCGTACGCGATCGGGGTGTGCGAGGCGCCCGGCCCCGCCCAGCCGTCCAGCTCGCCGGCGATGATGCGGACCAGCGCCGCCCCGTCGGCGGAGGCCACCAGCCTCACGCTTCCGGGATCGATGTCCTGGTACCGCGGCGGCGTCCACTTCTGGGCCGCCGGCAGGTTGACCCACAGCTGGACGCCGTGGAACAGGCCGCCGGTGGCGACGAGCTCCGGCGGCGGCATCTCGGAGTGCACGAGCCCCGAGCCGGCGGTCATCCACTGCGTCGCGCCATCGGTGATGAGGCCACCGCCACCGGTCGAATCGCGGTGCTGGAGCGTCCCGTCGAGCATGTAGGTGACCGTCTCGAAGCCGCGGTGCGGATGGTCCGGGGCGCCCTTGGCCTCGCCCGGTCCGTACTCCACCTCGCCCATCTGGTCGAGGAGGATGAACGGGTCGGTGAGCTGATGCGGAATGGCGACGAACGGCCGGTGGACGAGGAATCCCTCGCCCTCCAGCATCGACGGGGCGGTCACGCGGGTCACGACCGGGCGCGGGACGCTGTCCAGTGCCGGGGCGGCGAGGCGGGGAAGGGTCAGGAGGTCGGCGCTGATGGCGGGCATTGGCCTGTTTCGCGTAGGAAGTTGCACGATCAACTATACAGTGCACCGCGACTCGGCGTGGCTGACTCGATGCGCTTCAGGCGGCAAATCGGTGACACCGGGCGCGTACGGGTATTGACTTTGCATAGTGCAGCGACGATGGCCACGCATGGACCCCACGGCCCGACCTTTGCCGCCTGGCTGGCGCTGCAGCTCCGCATGCGCCGGCTGTCGCACGAGCAGCTCGCGCGACGCAGCGGCGTCCATCGGTCGACGATCACGCGCCTCGCCAGCGGCGAGCGGCGTCCAACGCTCGAGACGGCGCGCCGGCTGGCATCCGCGCTGACCGGCGGGCGCGGTGAGTCGTCCGCGGCGGCCACGTTCTTCGCCGACGACCTGGGAGCGACGATCGCCGATCCGATCGCGCGCGTCGAACGTGCCCTGCGCGGCGACGCGTCGCTGTCCGAGGAGGGCCTGCGCCGCGTGATGCGCCTCTACCTCCAGGCCCGCCGGCGAGACTGACGCCGCCGCCTACGTCGTTTGCCGACCGGCCCATCCGCCGGCCGGCCGATGGGCGGGCGTGGCCACGGCGGGACACTCCTCGCGCCATGAACCCGTTCCGCTTCCTCGCCGCGCGCCGCGTCGACCCACCGGGTCCGGCGCGTCGCGCCAGCATCGAGCCCACCGTGCGGCCACCGGCCACGGTGCTGCCGATCCTGCGCGGCGCGCGCGTCGCCTGGCTGTCGACGGTCGACGAGGACGGAACGCCGGCGCTGGTCCCGACCTGGTTCTGGTTCGACGGCGAGGTCTTCTGGCTGTTCGCCAAGCCCGGCCAGCGCAAGGTGCGCAACATCCGTCGCTTCGAGCGCGTGACGCTGGCCATCGGCGATGCCGCGGACGACTTCGCGGTGCAGGTCGTGGAAGGCTCCGCCCGCATGGTGCCGGTGGCCACCGCATCGGTCCTGCCGGACGAGATGAAGCGGGCCTACGCCAACTGGCTGGCGCGGATCGGGATGACGTGGGAGACCTACGTGGCGACGTACCGGCAACCGATCGTCGTCCGCCCTACGCGCTACCTGCCCTGGCGCGGCCTGTCACACCAGGCAGCCCCCGAGCGCGGGGTCGCACGGCTCCGCCCGTCCGCTACGCTGGCGGGGTGACGCTCCCCGCATCGATCCGGTCGCCCCGCCTCGAGCTGCCCGCCCTCACCGTTCCGCAGTACGAGCGGCTGATCATCGGCGACGGCGCGACGGTGGGCCGCGAGCTGGACGCGATCTTCGGCGACGACTGGCTGGCCGATGCGAACTGGTTGCTCATCCTGCGGCGGCGTCAGCTGGCCGAGCATCCCGACCACCAGCCGTGGCTGGTGCGGCCCTTGATCCGCCGCGAGCCGGGGACCGAGCCGGACACCATCGGCTATGTCAACTTTCACGGCCCGCCGAGCGACGAGGGGATCGCCGAGATCGGCTACGCGCTGCTGCCGGCGTGGCGCGGTCGTGGCTACGCGGTCGAGGCGGCGCGCGCGACCCTCGCATCGGCGCTCGGCGATCCTCGCGTGCGCACGCTGCGGGCATCGGTCTCGCCGGACAACGAGCGCTCGCTGCGCCTGATCGCCAAGCTGGGCTTCGTCCGCACCGGCGAGCAGTGGGATCCCGAGGACGGTCTCGAGCTGGTGCATGACCTCTCACGCGAAGCCTTCATGGTCGCCCATGGCTGACTCCATCCGCGACGTGCCCGGCATCCGCGTCGGCCACTGGACCGATCCGTCACGGAGGACCGGTTGCACGGTGATCTTGGCCGCCGATGACGGTGCCGTGGCTGGCGTCGACGTGCGGGGTGAGGCGCCGGGCACGCGCGAGACCGATCTCCTGCGCCCCACCGCCCTGGTCGAGCGCATCAACGCCATCTGCCTGGCCGGCGGCTCGGCCTTCGGCCTGGGTGCCGCCGACGGCGTCATGCGCCGTCTCGCCGAGCGCGGCGTGGGCTTCGCGACCGGCGTCCGCCCGGTGCCGATCGTGCCGGCCGCGATCCTGTTCGACCTCGGTGTCGGCGACGCCATGGCGTTCCCGGATGCTGACGCCGGCTATGCCGCCACCCGTGCCGCCGAGGCGAACGACGGGCCGTTGGAAGGATTGGTGGGCGCCGGGACCGGCGCCACAGTGGCCAAGATCGGCGGCATCGAGGGTGCCACGCCATCGGGTGTTGGCAGCGCGGCGCGCGTCGTCCCGGGCGGCGGCATCGTTGGGGCACTGGCCGTCAACAACGCGCTCGGCAACGTCATCGGCCGGGACGGTCGCCCGTTGACCGATGCCATCCCGAGCGGTCAGCCGCCGGTGAACGGCAACACGGTGCTGGTGGTCGTCGCGACCGACGTGCCGCTGGATCGCGCCCAGTGCCGCTCGCTGGCGCAGCTGGGCCACGATGCCCTGGCCCGCGCCCTGCGGCCGGCGCACACGCTCTACGACGGCGACGTCGTGTTCGTCATGTCGACCGCTGATGGTTCGCGCGCGGAGCCGGCCCTGGCCATGCTCCTCGGGGAGCTGGCGCTGGACGCCATCCACGAGGCGATCGAGCGCAGCGTGACCGGGGTCTGATCCGGCGCCCACCGTTCTGTGCGTTGCGGGCGCACGATTCGGTTGCAGGCGGCTTCTGCATGCGTAGGTGCGCACGTAACTGCGAAGTTCCCCCATATCCGGCAAGAAACCGGGCACGTCGTGCGGTGCCGCGCACGAATTGACCCGCAAGGCGACCTGATCGGGGCCTCAGTCGCAGTTACGTGCGCCCCGGCGCACGCCCAGCGGTCTCAGGATCAAGACGTGCGTGCGGACGCACGATTCGCCGGGGAGTCCCGCCGGCTGAACCCCTAGAGCCAGTCGTCGCCGGCGATGACGCCGGTCGCGGTCTCCGACTCGAACAGGGCCAGCTCCTCGGCCGGGATCTTGTAAACGTGCTCGTCGGCGGGGTACGTGCCGTCGCGCACCTCGGCCACGAACGCGGCCAGGCCACGGCGGATCTCGCCGGCGACGTCCGCGTACCGCTTCACGAAGCGCGGCGCGGGGCCCTCGTTGATCCCCAGCAGGTCGTGCCAGACCAGCACCTGGCCGTCGCAGTCGGGCCCGGCGCCGATCCCGATGGTCGGGATCCGCAGCGCCTCGGTGATGCGGGCCGCGACACGGGCCGGCACCGCCTCCAGCACGATGGCGAAGCAGCCGGCGGCCTGGAGGGCCATCGCGTCGGCGTACAGCTGGCGTGCCTGCTGCGCCGTCCGGCCGCGGGCCTTGTGGCCGCCCAGCGCGCTGGCCGACTGCGGCGTGACGCCGAGGTGCCCCATGACCGGGATCCCGCCCCCGACGATGGCCCGCGCCCGGGACACCATCGCCCCGCCGCCCTCGATCTTGACACCCTGAGCCCCCGATTCCTTGACCAGCCGGATCGCGTTGTGCACCGCATCCTCGTCGCTGGCCTGGAACGCGCCGAGCGGCATGTCGACCAGAAAGAAGGCGCGTTTGGTGCCGCGTCGCGCCGCACGGCCGAGCATGATCATCTCGTCCATGCTCACCGCGGTGGTGTCGGGGTAGCCGAGCACGTTGTTGCCCGCCGAGTCACCCACGAACACGATGTCGACCCCCGACTCGTCGGCGAAGCGGGCGCCCGGCGCGTCGTAGGCGGTGACCATCACGATCCTGGTCCCGTCCCGCTTCATGTCGGCGAAGTCGGTGATGGCGACGGGAGCGCCACTGGTGCTCATGGGCCGATCTTCCACCTACCGATGGCCGGCTGTCCAGCCGGCGGGCACGGCAACGCCGCCGGGCCGAGGCCGCGGCGGCGTGACCGGGCCCGCGTTCAGTGGGCGAGCGCGGCGAAGTAGAGGGCGCCGACCTGCGGACCGACGAGGGCGGCAAGATGGTCAAGGCCGCGACCGTCGGCGATGTTCGGGTTCGCGGAGCCTGCCCCGATCGTCTTGTCGCCGCGGGTCACCCACGACGACGGAAGATCACCACGGTTCGCGACCGCCCACTCGATCTGCGCCGGAGTCAGCGGCATGTCCGCCTGGCCCGGGATCTCGGTGTGGATGAAGCCGAGGACATCGGCGAGGGTCAGCGTGATCCAGCGCGACGAGTGCGTGGCACCGGCGTCGCCCTGGGCTGACCGGCTCGAGATCACGCATTCGTGCGCCGTGGCGGCGCCCACGCTCGCCACCGCCAGGCTGCCGGCCAGCAGCGAGGCAATCACCATTCGTCGTTTCATTGGGCACGTCTCCTTGCTCGGGGTAGTAGCAGCAGCCTTCATTCCAACGGTACCCGACGCGCCCCGTTACGGGCCGGCTCCGTCCGCGAGCAGGACGTTGTCGATGAGGCGGGTGGTGCCAACTCGCACCGCGGCGGCCAGTGTGTCGCCGCCCAGATCCGCCCGCTCGACGTAGTCGAGCGTCAGGCCCGGTGCCGCTTCGAGCGCCGCACGCACCACCGCCACCGGGTCCTCCCCGGACCGATGCGCCGCCAGCCCGGCGTCGAGCGCGCGGGGCAGTGCGAGGGCCAGCTCGCGCTCATCGGTCGACAGGTAGCGGTTGCGGCTGGACAGGGCCAGGCCGTCCTCGTCGCGCACGGTGGGACGGGCCTCGATCTCGAGCGGCAGCGCCAGGTCGCGCACCACCTGGCGCAGGACGGCGACCTGCTGGGCGTCCTTGCGCCCGAAGAGCGCGACCTTCGGCCGCACGATGCCGAACAGGCGGGTGCAGACCGTGGCCACGCCCCGGAAGTGGTCCGGCCGGAACGCTCCCTCCAGGACGGTCGCCAGCGCGCCCGGATCGACCCAGGTATCGAAGCCGGGCGGATAGACCTCCGACTCGGCAGGGGCGAAGAGGAGGTCGACGCCGATCGCCGCGGCGGCCAGCGCGTCGCCGCCCTCGTCGCGTGGGTAGCGGGACAGATCCTCGCCTGGCCCGAACTGGGCGGGATTGACGAAGAGGCTCACCACCACCGTCTCGCACGTCTCGCGCGCGGCGCGCATGAGCGCCAGGTGCCCCGCATGGAAGGCGCCCATCGTCGGCACCAGCCCGATCCGGTCGCCGCGCTCCCACGCCGGCTGGAGGGCGGCCGCCACCTCGTCAACCGTCCGGGCGATCGGCAGCGGCTCGTCGGTCACGGGCGCGTGGCCTCCGCCAAGGCGCGGTACAGCGCCTCCAGGTCGGGTGCGCGCGCCTCCAGTGCGGCCAGGTGCGCATCCACGGTCGAGGT
>JAICQM010000166.1 GCA_025937875.1 Chloroflexota bacterium | reverse complement strand
TTCAGCGACTACCAGCGCGACCTGCCCATGCTCGACATCCTCGAGATGTCCGACCGGGAGCGCCCCACCCGCTAGACCGATCCCGCTGGGGTGGCAACCACCGATCATGTGCCTCGTAGGCTGTGGTCGTCGGCTGGGGAACTCCGCCCACGCCCCGGGCGTCCCGTTACCAGCATGGGAAGCCTTCGACGGATGGTCGTGCTCGTGACGGCGGTCCTGGGCGTCGCGGCGATTGCAGCGATTCTGGCCGCGACTCCGCGACAGCCCGACGCTCCGATGGCACGAGCCACCCAGATGTCGAACGAGCCCGTCGAGGGCTGGCAGCGCGTGGACCTCGAGGTCCTGACGATCGATGTTCCTGACGGATGGCACCGCTACGATTCCGGCGCGATGGCACTCGGGGGCAGCAGCTCGATTGCGTTCCTGGGCACCCATCCGATCGACGGATGCGGCGTGGATCACGCGGACGCGGACTGCGTCTTCGCGCGGCCCCTGGCGCCGAATGAGCTGCGGATCCACGTCGGATCGTCCGCCGGATTCCTGCGCCGCCCGGAGATCGATCCGACCGACGAGCGTCGGTTCAACGCCGTGATCGATGGACAGCCTGCTACCCGGCACGAGATGGTCGCTACCGCCGGCATTGGAGCCGACCTCCTCATCGGCTATTCCATCGCGATGAGCGATCAAGTTGGCGGCCAGATCACCGGCGACGCCACGATCCGCGGGCCGGAAGTCGATGCCCTGCGAGAGGAGTTCGAACGGATCATTGGTTCCATCCGCCTGGCATTTCACCCGACGCCGCTGCCGGATGACGAGACGGTGCGCGACCGCATCGTGGCGACGAGCATCGAGTGGCTCGATGCCAATGAGCGCGAGGCGTACGGCACCAGCTACTACGCGTGCTTCCCCCGCGATGCCGGCGCGTCGCGCGAGACGCTCGTGATGGGGGCGCCCGGCGGCCCGCTCGATGCGCCATTCTGGGGAACCTGTTCGGTCGAGCTCACCGAAACCGTCCTGACCGTGTGGGACATGACGCTCACGGCCACCTGGGACGCCGGTCCGGGCTGGGCTGCCGGCCAGTACGTGAGCCACTACTACATCGATGCCGCCGGCAACGGCGTGGGCGTCCGTCACGAGCCATTCGACGGCTCGTTCCCCGGTTCCTAGCCCCGCTTCGGGCTCCTGCGGACTGCCAGGTACCAATCATGTAGGGCTTAGGCGGCCTCACGCCGCATGGCTGGCGCGTAGAGCACGTTGCCCACGCTTGCGGCGACCACCGGATCGGTCGATTTTGGCGTCGCAGGCCGCCCAAGCGGTACCAGTGGTACCTGGCAGGGCGAGGGGCCTCAGCAACGTGATGCTGAAGCGCAGGACGCGGCTCTCGCGGATCGGGGCTTCTCCGTCAGTGCAGCATCAGCGTGCTGAATCGGGGGATGAGCCGCCTGATGGGCAGGGCTCGTCCGACCCTCCAGCATCACCATGCTGAACCGGCGGCGGCGCCGGTCCGGGTCGTGGCCGGCGGCCGCTCGGAGCGGCGCGCTACGGTAGAATCGAGCGCGTGGCCCACGCTCCGCGAGGGCGAGGCTGCACGAGCGCTCGACCCACGCAGTAACGGGAGCCTCCGACCCTGGATATCACCGGCGTCCTTTTCGTGGTGCTCGCGATCGGCGTGCTCGGTGGCGGGCTCGCCGTCGTGACACTGCGCAACATCATCCACAGCGCGGTGGCGATGATGGTGTGCTTCGGCTCGCTGGCCGGCATGTACGCCCTGCTCGGCGCACCGATCGTTGCGGCCGCGCAGGTCCTCATCTACCTCGGCGCCATCAGCGTCCTCATCCTGTTCGCGATCATGCTCACCCAGGCCGGCGACGCCAACCTGCCGGAGCCGTTCCACCGCCAGGGGCCGATCGCCGCCATCGTGTCCGCCATCGCCGCCGGCCTGGTGATCTGGGCCGCGCTGGCCACCGACTGGGGCCTCGCCGTGCAGACGGTGGCGGTCAACCTCGAGGCGCTCGCCACGGCGCTCTTCGACCAGTACGCGCTGCCGTTCGAGATCATCAGCCTGCTGCTGCTGGCCGCGATCATCGGCGCCATCTTCCTGGCCCGCCGCCCGGAAGAGGACGAGCGGGCCAACTGATGGGCATCGGCGCCTACCTGACCGTCTCCGCGCTGCTGTTCGCGATCGGCGCCTTCGGCTTCATGGCCCGCCGCAACGCGATCCTGATGCTCATCTGCATCGAGCTCATGCTCAACGCGGTCAACCTGAGCCTCGTGGCGTTCAACGCCTATCAGCCCGGCGGCGCCCTCAACGGCGCCGTGTTCAGCCTCATGATCATGGCCGTCGCCGCCGCCGAGGCGACCGTGGGCCTGGCGCTCGTCATCGCCATCATCCGCACCCGTCAGACCGCCGAGGTCGACCAGTACGACGACCTCAAGGAATAGGCGGACCTGATGGAGCTGTGGATCGCCCTCATCCCCGCCCTGCCGCTGGCCGGCTTCCTGGCCGCCGTCCTGCTCGGCCCCCGGCTGGACCACGTGCCAACGCATGGCCATCACGGGCATGACGACGAGCACGACGCGCACGGGACCGATGCGCACGGCGGCGCGCACGACTCCCACGGGGAGGTCGACGACAGCGCGTTCCGCTCGGTCCCCACCGAGGAGGAGCAGGCCGCCACCTCGCCCCATGCCGGGCATGCCGACGATCTCGCCAACGCTGCCGGCGCCGACGGGGTCATCCCCGCCGACCTGGCCGATGGCATCGGCCAGTCGGGCCACGTGACGCCGGGGGCGGAGCAGCCCCGCTATCGGTCCTGGATCATCCCGACCGTCCTGGTGGCGATCTCGTGGGCCATCAGCATGGTCGTCTTCGTGAACGTGATCTTCGGCGGGGAGGAGTATCACGTCTCGCTCTACGAGTGGATCGGGGCAGGCGACTTCCGGGTCGAGATCGCGTTCTTCGTCGACCAGCTGACCGCGATGCTGCTGCTGGTGGTCAGCACCGTCGGCCTGCTGGTCCACGTGTACTCCATCGGCTACATGAACGGCGACCGCGGCTTCTGGCGCTTCTTCGCCTACCTGAACCTGTTCATGTTCAGCATGTTGCTGCTCATCCTGGGCGACAACTTCCTGATGCTGTACGTGGGCTGGGAGGCGGTCGGCCTGTGCAGCTACCTGCTCATCGGCTTCTGGTACAAGAAGCCGTCGGCGGCGGGCGCGGCCAAGAAGGCGTTCGTCGTCAACCGCATCGGCGACGTGGGCTTCGGCCTCGGGATCGCCATGATCTGGACCCTGCTGGGCAGCCTCACCTTCACCGACGTCTTCGCCGGCATCGGCGGGCTCGAGGAGTGGCAGGTCACCGTCATCGCCCTGCTCCTCTTCGCCGGCGCGGTCGGCAAGAGCGCCCAGTTCCCGCTCCACGTCTGGCTGCCGGACGCGATGGAGGGCCCGACGCCGGTCAGCGCCCTCATCCACGCCGCGACCATGGTCACCGCCGGCGTCTACCTGGTCGCGCGCGCCAACCCGATCTTCGCCGAGTCGCCGGTCGCGATGTGGGTGGTGGCCAGCATCGGCATCTTCACCGCCATCTTCGCCGCCGCCATCGCGCTGACCCAGAACGACATCAAGAAGGTGCTGGCCTACTCGACGGTCAGCCAGCTGGCGTACATGTTCTTCGCGCTGGGCATCGGTGCCTGGGTGGCCGCCATCTTCCACCTCGTCAGCCATGGCTTCTTCAAGGGCCTGTTGTTCATGGGCTCCGGCTCGGTGATCCACGGTGCCGGCGGCGAGCAGGACATGCGCTTCATGGGCGGCCTGCGCGCGAAGATGCCCACGACCTACTGGACCATGCTCATCGGCTCGCTGGCGCTGTCGGGCATCCCGATTTTCGCCGGCTTCTTCAGCAAGGACGAGATCCTGGCCGAGGGCTTCAACCGCGGCTACTTCGTCTTCTACCTGGTCGGGATCGTGGTGGCGGCGATGACCGCCTTCTACACGTTCCGCATGATGTTCATGACGTTCTGGGGCGAGTGGCGGGGCCCGAAGGCGGCCTGGGATCACATCCACGAGTCGGCCCCGACCATGACCGGGCCGCTGGTCATCCTGGCCGTGCCCACCGTCCTGGCCGGACTGCTGCTCGGCATCCCGCCCGAGGGCGGCCTGATCCACGGCTGGCTGGAGCACGTCTTCGCGGCGGCCGAGGAGGCGCACGCCGGCGTGCTGCCCGGGTCGATCGCCGCCGGCGAGCACCATGGCTTCGAGCTCTTCGGCATCGGCGGCCTGCTGCTCCTCGTGGGCGCCGCGGCCGGCGTGCTGGGCATCTGGATCGCGTATCGC
>JAICQM010000008.1 GCA_025937875.1 Chloroflexota bacterium | reverse complement strand
CGCCTGCCCGGGCAGGATTCGGGCTGCGGCGACCGCCGCCTCGACCGGGATCTCGACCACGTCGACACCCGGCAGCCGAGAGCCCAGTGCGGCGTACACCGTGACCCGGTGGCCTCGCGCGTGCAGTCCGTGCGCGAGGTCGGCGATCACCGCATGCGGGCCGTTGGCCGCTCGATCCTGGATAGGTGCCACCAGCGCGGCGACCAGACCGATGTCCACGTCACGCCGCCAGGTCCGCGAACGGCACCGAGACATCGGCCAGCCGGTCGGCGGGGATGCTGGCGCCCGCCTCGACGATCGTCGCCAGCGACTTGCCGGCATCCCAGATGTTCGCGTTCATGGCGGCCATCACCCGCCCGCCGCTCAGCCAGAAGGCGATGAACTCGCGGCTCGCCACGTCGCCGCGGATGACGACTTCGTCCCACGCCATGGCGAGGCCGCGGTACTCCATCCCCAGGTCGAACTGGTCGGAGTAGAAGTACGGTGTTCGCCCGTACACCTCCTCGGCCCCGACCGCGTTGCGGCCCGCAGTGGCGCCCTGCTCGCGCGCGTTGTGCCAGTGCTCGACCCGCAGCCGCCCGTAGCGCGGGTGCAGGGCCGCCGCCACGTCGCCGGCGGCCAGGATGGCGGGGTCGGACGTCCGGAGTCGCTCGTCGACGGCGATCGCGCCGTTGTCCAGCGCCAGCCCGGCGCGCAGCCCGAGGCCGGCCCGTGGAACGGCTCCGACACCGGCGACGACCAGGTCGGCGCGCAATGTACGCCCGTCCTCCAGCTGGACGCCGCGCACGCGCTGGTCCCCGAGCAGGCCGGCGGCCCGCCCGTTGACCAGCTCCACGCCGTGCGCTCGATGCAGGTCGGCGTACACCGCGCCGACCTCGGGTCCCAGCACGTTCTGGAGCGGCGTCGACAGCTCCATGACCATCGTCACGTCGCGACCCATCTGGCGCAGGGAGGCGGCCACCTCGCTGCCGATCCAGCCGCCACCGATCACCACGATCTGCGCCGCTCCCTCGGCCTCGCTGCGAATGGCGTCGGCGTCGTCGAGGGTCCGCAGGTACAGCACGCCCGGCAGCGCCGCCTTCGGCACCGGCAGCCGGCGGCGGGTCGAGCCGGTTGTCAGGATCAGGCGGTCGTAGGCGAGGCGCCGCTCGTCGTCGAGGGCCACGGTGCGGTGAACCGGGTCGATCGAGAGCGCGCGCCGGCCACGGAGGAGCCCGATGTCGTTGGCCTGGTAATCGGCCTCCGGCCGCACGTGGGCCTTTTCCGCGCCCACTTCGCCGCGCAGGTAGTCCTTCGACAGTGGTGGCCGCTCGTACGGGAGGTGACGTTCTTCGCCGATAAGGGTCACGCTCCCATCGAATCCGGTCTTGCGGATGGCGAACGCGGCCGATGCGCCGGCCAGGCTCCCCCCGACGATGATCACCTTGCGAATCGCGGTCACTGTGCTGCCTCCTTGGGTGCCGCGCCAGCGGCGCGGCGGTATCGAGTGAAGAGATGCCCGCCGGAACGGGCGAATGAGACCGGGGTCCACCACGGGGCGGCGGCGACGTCGAACGCGACGCCCTCGGCCAACGCCAGGCGCGGGTGGTCGGCGGAACGTCCCGCGATCTGCGGGGCGATGGTGAGGAACAGCTCGTCGACGACGTCGGCCGCGAGGAGCTCGGCGAGCAGGTGCGGCCCGCCCTCGCAGGTGACCAGCCGGAAGCCCGCGTCACGGAGGACGACCAGCAGGTCGTGTGGTGCCACCCGTTCCGCGCCGGCCACGGTCACCGTCACGTTCGACGCAGACGCGAGGGTCGCGCAGCGGTGGAGGCCGGCCCGGGTGGTGATGATGAGGACCGGAATCGCCGGGTCGCGGAGTCCCGGATGGGTCGGATCGACGTCGCCACTGGCCGTCACGACCACCGTGGTCGGCTCCGGGGCCAACCCCATCTCGCGACGCAGGGCGCCGAAGTCACCGGCGGCATCGGGATAGATCGAAGCGGGGGTCCAGTCCTCGGCCGGCGCGGCGCGAACCGTGCCGGCCCCGACCATGACCGCGTCGGCATGCGCGCGAAGCAGGCCCATCACGAACCGATCCGGAGCGGAGAACCCGCTGATCTCCCCGCCGCCGGCCGCCTCGGCGGTCGCGTACGAGACGACTCCGTCCAGGGTGGACACGAAGTTGACGATGACGGTCGGCCGATCCGGCCGCGACGGGAACGTGAGCGAAGCCCCGTAGGCATCGGCCAGGTGACCGGTCGCCATCGGATTCACCGATGCGTCGGGGGCGACCCACAGCTGCTGAATCCGTGGCAGGGTCGCCGTGGCGGTGGTGGCGCGCATGCTCAGCGCCCGCCGCGGCGCAGGCCGCTGATGTCATAGAACTCGCTGCGCAGGGCGGGGTCGCGCTCGAAGACGCCACGGAACGCCGTGGTGCGGGTGGTGGCCTGGAGCTCGCGCACCCCGCGCATCTGGGTGCAGAGGTGGTCCGCCTCGAGATACACCGCCACGCCGTGGGCCCCCAGCAGGTCGACCAGCGCGTCGGCGACCTGGTGCGTCATCCGCTCCTGCACGCCGAAGCGGCGGGTCAGGACCCGGACCAGCCGGGTGAGCTTGCTGATCCCGATGATCTGGTCGTGGGCCACGTAGCCCACGTAGGCGTGGCCGAAGAAGGGCAGCGCGTGGTGTTCGCACAGCGCGTGGAAGGGAATCGGGCCTTCGACGATCTGGGCCAGCTCGCAGTTGGCGTCGCCCTGGCACTCGGTGGGGAAGACCGTCAGCAGCTTGGGGTCGCCGTCGTATCCGGCGGTGGCGTCGACGAGGGCGGCCAGGTGACGCCGCGGCGTCTCGGCCGTGCCCGGAGTGCCGAGATCCATGCCCAGCGCCTCGAAGATCTCCGCCAGGTTCGCCTCGAAGCGCGCCCGGTCGCCCTCACTGATGTGGCGCGCGACGTGCGGGGCGAGCCACCCGCGGCGCCCGCCACTCGTCTGGGACGGCTTGTGCGCCTCGTGGCTGGGAACCTGGATGGAAGCGGTCATGAGCGATCTCCTGGCGGTGGCCCGGGCGTACTGCCCGGACCACCGCGTGCTTGTGCCTCAGCGGTTCGCGAACCGCTGGGGGAACTGGGCGATGATCCCGGCACTGAGCATGTCGGCCATGTGCAGGATCTGGTCGTGGACCTGGTCGTAGGCGCCGATGTCAGCCGCGTAGTCGCCGGTGAGGCGGGCCACGGCCTCGGCCAGCGTCAGGTCGAGATGGCCGCGCATGTGTCCGCTCATGGCTTCGAACGGCCAGTTGGCCGGGTTGGCCGCGGCAAGGAACGACGCGATGTCATCCGCGTTGGCGTACCAGCGATCGAGGGCCGCCTCGAGGCCCGCAGCGTCGCCGGCCTTGGCCTCGGCGATCGCCTCGGCGGCGATGGCGATGTGGTCGTTGAGCAGGGCGGTCAGCGCCGCGCCGGCGGCGTCGCCATAGAACGGCGCGATGGCGTTCCCGATGTCGGTCTGGTTGGCGAACAGCCGAGCCGCGGTTGGACCGATGTCGGGCATATCACCCTCGAGGGTGGCGGCGCTCACGATGTACTGCCGGGTCCACACGATGTGGTCCTCCCAGAGGGCCCGCATGTCAGCCGCAAAGGCGGCGGCGGTCGCCTTCTGGGCACCGGCCGGGTTGATGTGTTGGGCATGCTCGTCCGCAGCCGGCGAGCTGGCCGCGGCGGTCATGCCGATGCTGGTGACGACGAGAACGCTGGCGACGAGGGCCACGCGCAGGTAACGAAACATGGAAGGGATCTCCATCTGGTGTGCAAGGGGGGTTCTGGATGGCCGTGGTGTCCCGACACCTCCGTCGTCGTGTGAATTCTATCACTAATGTCGGTTGTTTATAGACGGGATCCGGCTCGGTGTCAATGTCTTACGCTAGTCATTGCTGGTGATAGACCGATTGGCGCCGCAGCGGCGACGCGGAACGCGCATCCTTCACGCGACGCATGACAAGCCGCCTGCCCGCGCTCGCCCGCCTTGTCCCGGGCCTCGCGATCTGCCTCGCGCTCACCGCCCTTGCCTTTCTGGTGGCGGGGGTCCAGCGAGCGGCCAGCGGGCAGGTCCTCGTGGAGCCGCTGGTCGTGGCGCTGCTGCTGGGGGTCATCGCCGGCAATCTCGTCCCTGCCCGGACGGCCATCGCGCCGGGCACGGCGTTCGCGGCCCGCGGGCTGCTCGAGGCCGCGATCGTGGTCCTGGGCCTGACGCTGGATGCCGGCCAGGTGCTCGCGGCAGGCGCCGGCCTGCTGGCGTTGATCGGGATCGCGGTCGGCGTTGCGCTTGCGGCCGGCTACGCGATTGGCCGCGCCGTGGGCCTGGCGCCGCGCCTGGCGTTCCTCGTCGCCGCCGGGAACGCCATCTGTGGCAACTCGGCCATCGCGGCCATCGCGCCCGTCATCGGGGCCAGCCGTCAGCAGGTGGCGACGGCCATCGCCCTCACTGCCGTCCTCGGCGTTGCCATGGTGCTGGCCCTGCCGCTCCTGGTCCCCGTCATCGGCCTGGACCACTATCGGTACGGCGTCGTCGCCGGCATGAGCGTGTACTCGGTCCCGCAGGTGGTGGCCGCATCATTTCCGGTGAGCCAGCTGGCGGGGCAGGTGGCGACGCTCGTCAAGCTGGTGCGGGTGGTCCTGCTGGGACCCCTGGTCGTCGTGGCCGCGATCGTGGCCGGCCGCCGTGCCGCGCCGACCGCCAGGCGCGACCGTGCTTGGACCGGGTACGTCCCGTGGTTCGTGGTCGGGTTCGCGCTGCTGGCGGTCCTGCGCAATGCCGGCCTGGTCCCCGGTCCGATCGTCGACGGCGCGCGTGACGTGACCGGGCTCCTGATGACGATCTCGATGGCCGGCCTGGGCTACGGGGTCCGCCTCGCCGACGTGCGCGCGGCGGGGCCGCGCGTCACGGTCGCCGTGCTGGGCTCCCTGGCCTGCATCGTCGCGGTCACGCTCGGCCTGCTGGTCGTGTTGGGTGTCAGCACCTAGACCTTCCCACATCAGTCCACGGCGGGGAATGGCACGACGCAGACCTGTGGCGTCTGGCAGTCAACGTCGGGCGATCGCGCGGAGATCCTCGACGATCATGTGCATGCGCCCCGGGCGCAGGTGCAGACGGTGCCGGCGACAGATGCCAAGCCGCGTCCCGATCAGGATGAAGCCGGGGTTGCGATAGCCGAACGAGACGAGCGCGTCGGCCAGTCCGGTGCAGCCCTCCACGTTGCAGTGCTCGCGCACCAGGTGCTCGCGATACGTTGCGATCGTTCCCGCCCAGCCACACCCACAGTCGACGGTCAGCTGGAACACTTCGCCGATGATGTGGCTCACCCCGGAGATAGTAGAACACCTGTTCTATCAAGCCAGCCGTTCCTCCCCGAGCGATCCGGACGGCCCCGACCGCGCCGGCGGGCAGATGATTCGAGGAGGGGTTGGGGTGGCCTACGGGTTTCGAACCCGTAACCTTCGGAGCCACAATCCGATGCTCTGCCTGTTGAGCTAAGGCCACCACGCATGCCCCCGCGCGTCCGAGCACACGGCTCGTGGCGAGGGCGGCCGGATTGTCCCATGCACCCCTGGGAGCGTCAAACGATTCAGCCGCCGCGACCGATGGCACCCGCCATGCACGGGCCATGCGACCTTCGTGGCGAACCTTGAGGCGTTCAGGCCCCGCTGACGTCCAGCTCGTCGACGACGTCCTCGACGCCGGAGACGTCACCCACCAGGCCCAGGATCTCATCCGCGGTGGTGATCGACGCGACCGTCCCACGCAGGAAGACCGTGGTACCGGTGACCGCTACCCGGATCCGCTCGCCGGCGGGCAGGTCGGAGCCGCGCAGGACCGCCATGACATCTGCCAGCAATGCCTCGTCACGCGGGGCCGGCGGGCCATCGGCCTGGATCGTGTCGTCGGCTTCGAGGACGGCCTCGGGATCCGACGGCAGGCCGTCGTGCTCGGTGGGCGGGATCCACGGGACACCCTCCTCCCTTGCAACCAGGGGATCGGAGGTGTGGCCGGTCGCCGGCTCGTCGACGAGGTCACCGGTGTCCTCGGAGGGAAGCGGCTGGCGTGGATCGTCGCTCATGACCTGTTGCCACGCAGCTGGCGGATGACGAGCAGCACGATGGCCGAGCCGAGGACCGCGACGAGGAGGGCGCCCAGGAAGCCGCCCGGCTCCTGCTGTCCGAGCGGACCGGTCCAGATCCAGCCGCCGATCAGGCCGCCGACGATGCCGATCAGCATCGTCCCCAGGCAGCCGAAGCGCTCGCGCCCGGGCACGAACCAGCCCGCGATGGCGCCGGCCAGGAGGCCGATGACGATCCAGCCGATGATGTTCATGCCCTCGGGCATCGCAGTGCTCCTCCTCGTGGTCGCGGTCCCCAACCGCAGGAAGCGTACCGGGTCACCGCGGCGCGCCCGGGCCGGATACCGGTGTGGTGAGGTCGGCGATCACCGCGCCGTTGTCGATCCGAGCCGCGAAACGCTGGAGCGGCGGTTGGCTGCCGCCGTCGAGCGGAGCGCCGTCCAGCCCCCAGCGGCGGTCGCGGCAGTCGACGAGCGAGGCGCGGTCCGGCGCGATGGCGACCGCGCACGCGTCGACCGTCGACCAGGCGTTGACGACCGCCACCGTGCCGCCCGGCAGCGCGGAGACGACGAGCGTGATGGCGACCTCTCCCCCTTCGTCCCGCTCGCCGAGCAGCGCGTGGGACTCGGTGAGCAGGATTGGGCGGCTGACCGGCCCGGCCACCAGCTCGCCGGACGACGCCACGCCCAGGTTGTTGTCGCCACGTGGCGGGGCCAGCGAGAAGATCACGGGCCGGACGAGCAGCGCCAGGCCGATCAGGACGACGAACAGGGCGATGCCACCGATGACCGCACGCCGCACCGGCAACGGTGGCGGCGGATCGTATGCCTGGTCGTGCGTCATGCGGCGGGGACCAGCTCGATGACGGTGGCGCCGGTGCTGTTGTAGAGCAGCGTGTCACCATGCGTGACGCACCGTGAGTCGAGCCCGCGCCGGACCAGCGCCGTGTGGCCATGCACCCACAGGGGCGGTCGCAGGCGGTCGACGAGCCAGCGGAAGGCGGCGAAGCCACGGTGGGCGTAATCCTGCGCGTCGCCCAGACCGCGGGGCGCGGCGTGGCTCACCACCAGCACCGGACGAACCCCGCCGACGCGGAGCCGCGCCAGCAGGACCCGTCGCCACATGACCCAGCCCGCGACCTGGACGCCGACCTCCTCCGCGTACTGTCCGGAGCCGGAGAAGCCCAGCAGGGTGATCCCCTGCTCGCTCACCGGGCGCCCGTCGGGCAGCGGCTCGGGAAGCATCCCGCGCTCGTTGACCTGCCAGGCAGTGCCAACGTCGTGGTTACCGCGAACGTAGCGCAGCGGCACGCCGAACGCGTCGGCCACGAACGACAGGTACGACGGCTCGAGGTCGCCGGCACCGATCACCAGGTCGATCGGCCCCATTGCCTCCCGGCTCTCCGGACGCTCCAGCGAGCGGGCCTCCTCGTCGGAGACGGCCAGGATCCGAAACGGCGCCCCACCCCGGGCCACGAACAGCTTGGCGTCCGGCCAGGCGACGCGCAGCCGGTGGCTCACGAGTCGTCGCCGCGGAGCAGGTCGGAGCGGCTCAACTCGTCGGCCTCCGGACGGTGGAGGGCCGTGCGCGAGAGGCGCCCGGTGGCCGCCTGGCGCAGCTCTTCCCCGCCCGCCAGCGATCCAACGACCGAGTGCGGCGGACGATGCGACCCCTCGACGCCCGCCATCAGCAGCTCCACGACGTCGGCGTCGATCCCCACCACGCCCCTCTCGCGTGCCGCCGCCACGCGGTTGTGGCCGTCCACGACCCAGTAGTCGCGCCCCACGCGCAGCAGGTCGACCGGCGGCAACGTGACCATGGTCTGCATCCCGCTGTTGAGGCGCTGCCAGCGGCCGCGCCAGTTCTCACCGCGCAGCGTGGGCAGGGGCTTGAAGTCATCGGTGTTCTGGGACGGATGACGCGCCGTTCCCACGATGCGATCGATGGGCACGACCTGCATGCCCAGCGGACGCCGGCTGGCGGAGCCGGCGGCGGGATAGCGGTCATAGAGCGAGGGCAGGGTTCGCGGCTGTCCGAGCGATCGGAGACGGCGCCCCACCGAGCGAACGGGATCCATCGGTCAAGTGCGGTCCGGTGCGGGGCTGGACGGTATGCGTACTATGATGCCCCGACCTGCGACCGTCGGCCGAGTGCCAAGTCCTTGACTCCGCCCGACACCCCCCATCCGGAGGAGGTTCAGCTAGACCGATGGCAACCGTCACGTTCGACCACCTGATCAAGCGCTATGGCGAGTTCACGGCCGTCAACGACCTGAACCTCGAGGTCGCCGACGGCGAGTTCCTGGTCCTGGTGGGTCCCTCCGGCTGTGGCAAGACCACCGCCCTGCGCTGCGTCGCCGGCCTGGAGGACATCACCGAGGGCAGGCTGCTCATCGGCGATCGGGTCGTCAACAACGTGGCACCCAAGGACCGTGACATCGCCATGGTCTTCCAGAGCTACGCCCTCTATCCGCACATGTCGGTCTACGACAACCTGGCCTTCGGCCTCAAGCTGCGGAAGACCCCGAAGGCCGATATCGAGCGTCGCGTCAAGGAGGCGGCCGGCATCCTGGGCCTGGAGCGCTTCCTGGACCGCAAGCCGAAGGCGCTCTCCGGCGGCCAGCGGCAACGCGTGGCGCTCGGCCGCGCCATCGTGCGCGAGCCTTCCGTGTTCCTCATGGACGAGCCGCTGTCAAACCTCGACGCCAAGCTGCGGGTTCAGACCCGGGCCGAGATCGCGCGCCTCCACCAGCGGCTCGGAACCACGACCATCTACGTGACGCACGACCAGGTCGAGGCCATGACCATGGGTGACCGCATCGCCGTCATGAAGGACGGGCTGTTGATGCAGGTCGGCTCTCCACAGGAGCTGTACGACCATCCGACGAACGTCTTCGTGGCCGGGTTCATCGGCTCACCTGCCATGAACTTCGCGACCGTGAAGGCCACCGAGGGCGAGGATTTGATGCTCGGCAGCGCCAAGCTCAACCTCTCCGGTGCCGCGGCTCGCGCGGCGGCCGACCGGCCGAAGGGCGCCGACCTGCTGATCGGCTTCAGGCCCGAGCACCTCGATATTACGGAGGGCCGGGCGGACACGATCGCCATCCCCGCGCTGGTGGACGTGGTTGAGTATCTCGGGAACGAGGAACTGATCCACGCCCGGGCGGAGGGGACGGAGATCGTGGCGCTCGTCCCGTCGGATCGCCAGGTGAAGCCGGGCGACCAGGTCAACCTTGGCGTGCCGCTCGAGAAGCTGCACATGTTCGATCCCGAAAGCGAGAAGTCGCTGGTGGCGTAGCCAACGCGTCCCGGTCGACGATTTTATGGAGGTGGCAGACCAATTCACCCGTGGCGACGCCCAGGGCGCGCCGACAGTTTGAGCCGATGGCGCGCCCGCGCGGCGGGTGGCGCCGACAACTCGCGAGAGGAGCGTTTATGACCCGCAGGTTCAGATTCCTGGTACCGCTGGCGGTGGTGATGCTCGTCGCCGCCGCTTGCGACAGCGGCACCTCCGGCAGCCCTGGTGCCAGCGGCGGCACGGCAGCCGCCGCATGCGATACCGACGAGAATGGCACCGTCAGCGTCCTGGCCGTGTGGGCCACCGGCGATGCCGAGTACGAGAGCTTCCAGGCCATGGTCGAGCCGTTCTGCGAAGAGACCGGTATCGGCATCGCGTACGAGGGCACCCGGGACGCCAACCAGGTCCTGAGCACGCGCGTGCAGGGCGGCAATCCGCCCGACGTCGCCGGCCTGCCCGGACCGGGCGCCATGGCGCAGTTCGCCAACGAGGATGCGCTGACACCGCTCGACGACGTGCTCGACCTCGACCTGATGGCCGAGCAGTACGGCGAGAGCTGGGTGGACCTGGCGTCAGTGGACGACAGCGTCTACGGCATCTTCATCAAGGCCAGCGTCAAGGGTCCGATCTGGTACAGCCCCAGCGCCTTCGAGGAGGCCGGTTACGCGGTCCCCGAGACGTGGGAGGACCTCGAGGCCCTGGTCGAGCAGATCGTGGCCGACGATGGCACGCCGTGGTGCATCGGCCTCGGGTCCGAGGCGGCCACCGGCTGGCCGGCCACGGACTGGATCGAGGACATCCTGCTGCGCCAGGCCGGTGCGGACGTCTACGAGCAGTGGTATACCGGCGAGCTGCCATGGACCGATCCGGCGGTGCAGACCGCCTTCGAAACGTACGGTCGGTGGGCAACCGACGAGCAGTACGTGAAGGGCGGACCGGACGGTGCGATCAGCACCACCTTCCAGAACGGTGGAGACGGCATCTTCGACGGCAGCTGCTACCTCCATCACCAGGCCAGCTTCATCACCGGCCTTGGCGCTTTTGCCGAGGCGGAGGCTGGTACCGACTACGACTTCTTCATGTTCCCGCCCATCGAGCATGACGGCGTCATCGCAGCCGGCGACCTGTTCGGCATGTTCAACGACACCGAGCAGGCACGGCAGCTCATGCAGTACCTGACCACGCCCGAGGCCCAGCAGATCTGGGTCGAGCGGGGTGGGGCGCTGTCCCCCAACCGCGAGGTGTCCCTGGATGCCTATCCGGACGACATCTCGCGCAAGTCGGCGGAGGCACTGGTCAACGCCGAGGTCGTCGTCTTCGACGGATCCGACCTGATGCCGGCCGAGATGATCGAGGGCCAGGGGGGCTTCTACGAGACGATCCTCAACTACATGAGGAGCCCCGACCAGCTACCGGAGCTGCTCGAGGAGGCCGATGCCACTCGGGAGAGTGCCTTCGGAGGCTGATCCCAACAGCGTGGCCGGCGTCCCGCCAGGGGCGCCGGCCACACCACTTCCGTGAGTTCGTAGCGAGGGCGGCATGGACAATCGCTGGCTTATGGCGGGAATCGTCCTGGTGGGCGTGCCCCTCGTCATCATCGGCTACATCGTCCTCACCGAGCGCGTGCTGCGCCTGCTGCCGGCAACCCGGCGTGACGGCATTCGCCCTTGGCTGTGGCTGGCCCCGGCCCTCCTCTTCGTCGGCATCTTCTTGATCTATCCGACCATCCGGACCGTGGTCATCAGCTTCATGGATGCCCGCTCCGAGAACTTCATCGGCATCGAGAACTACGTCGAGTTCTTCGGCAACGACCGGAACTGGACGGTGTTCATCAACAACCTGTTGTGGATCGTCTTCTTCACCCTGCTGACGGTCGTCTTCGGGCTGTTGATCGCGGTCCTCACCGACCGCGTTCGCTACGAGGCAGTGGCCAAGGCCCTCATCTTCCTGCCCATGGCCATCAGCTTCGTGGCCGCCGGCATCATCTGGCGCTTCATGTACGACTTCTCCCCGGAGACCGGAACGTTGAACGCGGCCGCCGGCGCGTTGGGCATCGAGCCGCAGACGTGGCTTTTCGACTGGCCGCGGAACACGTTCATGATCATCATCGGAGCCGCCTGGATCTGGACCGGCTTCTGCATGGTGATCCTGTCGGCCGGCCTCAAGGGCATCTCCACCGAGCTGCTCGAAGCGGGGCGCATGGACGGGGCCAACGAGTTCCAGGTCTTCTTCCGCATCATCATGCCGCTGATGGCACCCACGATCGCGGTGGTGACCACCACCATGATCATTTTCGCGCTGAAGATCTTCGACCTGGTCTACGTCATGACCGGAGGCAGGTTCGACACCGACGTGCTCGCCAACAGAATGTACTCCGAGGCCTTCATCAGTCGTGACTTCGGCATGTCCGCCACGGTGGCGGTCATCCTGCTCGCCCTGATCATCCCGATCATGGCCTTCAACATCCGCCGCTTCCGCCAGCAGGAGGCAATGCGATGACCGCCCCCGGACCGGTCGTTACCCAGGACTACGCCACCGCGGACCTCGACGCCGGCCCGCGTCCCCGCAACACCGCCGAGGGCAACGCGTTCACACGGTTCATTGGCCGAACGCCGGTGCACGTCGCCATCATCGCCATCTGCCTGATCTGGATCATCCCGACTATCGCGCTGCTGGTCAGCTCGTTCCGCGAGTCGCAGGCGGTGGCGAACAGCGGCTGGTGGACGGCCCTCACGCCGCCCTTCGAGTTCACCGTGGACAACTACCAGCGGGTGCTCGATACCAACAACCTGGGGCAGAGCTTCGTCAACAGCCTGTTCGTGACCATTCCGGCCACGGTCATCCCGATCTTCGTGGCCGCCTTCGCGGCCTACGCGTTCGCCTGGATGGATTTCCCCGGTCGTGGCGTCCTGTTCATGTTCGTGGTGGGCCTGCTGGTCATTCCGTTGCAATCGGCGCTCATCCCGGTGCTGCAGCTGTTCACCTCGGTTCGCATCGGCGACCAATCGCTGAACGGAACGTTCCTGGCCATCTGGCTGGCGCACACGGGCTTCGGCCTGCCGTTCGCGATCTACCTGCTGCGTAACTTCTTCGGCGCGCTGCCGAGGGAGATGTTCGAGTCCGCCTATATAGACGGAGCGAGTCCGGTGACGGCGTTCTTCCGCCTGGCACTGCCTACCTCGGTGCCGGCCCTGGCGGCCCTTGCCATCTTCCAGTTCATGTGGGTCTGGAACGACCTGCTGATCGCGCTGATCTACCTGGGCGGCACGCCATCGGTGGCGCCGCTGACGGTCACCATCGCCAACCTTGTCGGTTCGCTGGGACAGGCGCAGCACTTGCTCACGGCCGCCGCGTTCATCAGCATGATTTTGCCGCTGATCGTGTTCTTCACCCTCCAGCGCTACTTCGTGCGTGGCATCCTCGGCGGTTCGGTCAAGGGCTGATCCTCGACCCGGTTGCGCTCCCCGCGCGTGATGCGCGCGGCAAGGGTGGTCAGACACGGTCGTGGGGGCGGGTGGCCCCCGGGTGCTCCCCTGCGCGGCCGTCAGCCCAGTCGGGTGAGGATCTGCTCCCGCTCGAAGGCCCACGACCCGATCACCAGAGCGACCCCGATCAAGACGCCGACGATGAGGTTGCCGACCAGGACCTGGGTCATGGAGAACGTGGCCTGGCCGCTGAAGAACTGGCTGACCGCGACGGCGATGATGGGGATCACCACGAAGCCGCCTATCTGCTGCGCGGTGCGCGGGTCACCGACCCGTGAGCTGACCACGATCCCGAGCAGGACCGAGAAGAGGCAGATGAGCGGCACCAGGGTCAGCATCGCCACCAGCCAGACGTCGCTGAACACGAGGACAGTGAGGCGCGGGTCGGCGATGGAGCCGTTGACGAGGGCGTAGAGGACGAACACGAACCAGGTGGCGCTCACCGCCGGCAGCGCCGCGGCGAGGGTCTTGCCCGCCAGCAGCTCACCAACGCGGACCGGCGTGGCCAGCTGCGGTTCCAGCGAGCGCATCGTCTTCTCCCCGATCACCGACTGGGTGGCGATCGCCATCGGGACCATGGCCGGGATGAGGAGGAAGTAGGCCATGAAGTTGGTGATGATGAAGCCCTGGGCGGCAAGCTTCGGCGGCAGGTCGGGGAACTCCTTGAGGTACTGCTCGATTTGCCCCAGCTGGTTGGGATCGAGATCGTTGACCTGGATGAACGTGACCAACCCAGTGGGGATGGCGGCGAAGACGAGGGCCGGCAGGAGCACCGCGAACAGCAGCAGCCGGTTGCTGACGATCTCGCGCCACTCCTTGGTGAACACGGCCCACACGTAGCCGGGGCGCATCAGGCCACCGCCTCCCGACCGATGTCGACCGATGGCGCCGAGCCGACCATCCCCAGGTAGACCTCCTCCAAACTCGCCGCCTCCTCACGCACGGAGAGGATGCGGGCGCCATCGGCGACCAGGGCGCGGATGACCTCCGGGTTGTCGCCCCGCGGATCGCCGACCTCGATGAGCAGCGTGCGCCCGTCGGCGCGCGCGCCGGCCACGATCGGCAGCCGGGCCACCGTCTCCAGGAACGACTCCGGCCCGCGGGGCCCCACCAGCTCGATGCGGGTCGTGGCGCGCCGCCCCAGCCGGCGGAGGGCGGCCGGGGTGCCCACGCTGAGCAGGGTGCCGCGCATGATCCCGATCCGGTCGCAGAGGCGCTCCGCCTCGTCGAGGTTGTGGGTGCAGATGATGATCGAGCGTCCCGCGTCGCGGAGGTCGGCCACGATCTCGCGCACCTGGCGCGCCGCCGACGGGTCGAGGCCGCTCGTCGGCTCGTCGAGGTAGATGACCTGCGGGTCGTGGAGCAGGGCGCGGGCGATGGCGACCTTCTGCCGCATGCCCTTCGAAAAGCCGCCGACGCGACGATCGGCGTGATCGCTCATCCCGACGAGCGCGAGGTGGCGGGTCACCGCGTCGCGCTGCGCACGGCCGCGGAGGCCGTAGAGGCGTGCGTAGTAGGCCAGGTTCTGGCGGGCGGTGAGCCGGTCGTGAAGGCCCGGCAGCTCGGTGAGGATCCCGGTCTGGGCCCGCACCGCCTCGGTCCGCGCGGCGAGGTCCAGCCCGTTGATGGTGGCCCGTCCGGCGCTGGGCTCCACCAGCCCGGAGAGCATCCGCACCGTCGTCGTCTTGCCTGCCCCGTTGGGTCCGAGCAGGCCGAAGATCTCGCCATCCCCGACGGTGAAGCTCAGCTCGTCCACCGCCTGGAGGCGGCCGAATCGCTTGGAGAGGTGTTCGACGACGATCACGGGCCGCATCGTAGCGGGCGGAGGCGGGCGCCGCCCATCGGTACATTCGTCGATCGGTACCATGCCCGCATGCCCGAACGCACCATCGCCTCGCGACGCGCCTACGACGGCCGCGTCATCTCCCTCCGCGTCGACGAGGTGGAGCTCGAGGGTGGGCGGCGCTCGACACGCGAGGTGGTCGAGCACCCGGGCGCGGTGGGCGTCCTGGCGTGGGACGGCGAGCGGCTGGCGATGGTCCGCCAGTGGCGCCACGCCACCGGCGGCGCGCTGCTCGAGATCCCGGCCGGCACCCTGGAGGAGGACGAGGAGCCGCTGGCCACCGCACGCCGCGAGCTGGCCGAGGAATCGGGCCTGGCGGCGGCCACGTGGGTCACGGGGCCGCGGTTCTACACCGCGCCGGGCTTCTGCACCGAGCTCATGCACCTGTTCCTGGCCACCGACCTGGCCGATGCGTCCGCCTCCGCGGACGACGACGAGGAGCTCGAGCCCTCGTGGCTCTCACTCCCCGATGCGCTGGGCGCCATCGAGGATGGTTCCGTGGCCGATGCCAAGACCATCGCCGGCATCCTGTGGCTCGCTCGCCGTCTCGCGCCGGGCTAGCTGGCATCGCGCTTGCCTCCGGCCTTGAGCGCCATGGACAGCGACCCGCTCGACCCGCAGGCGTCGGCCGAGGAGGCCGGCCTGCGCTACCTGACCGATGCCCAGCCGGGGGTGCGCCGCCGCCGTGCCGGGAAGGGCTTCACCTACATCGGCCCGGATGGCGCACGCATCTCCGACCCTGACCGACTGGCCTGGTTTCGACGGCTCGCGATCCCGCCCGCCTGGAACGATGTCTGGATCGCGCCCATCAAGCGAGGCCACCTCCAGGCCACCGGCCGCGACGCCCGAGGCCGGAAGGTGTACCGATACCACCCGCGCTGGCGCGCCGTGCGCGACGAGGCCAAGTACGGGCGCCTGGTCGAGTTCGCGCGGGCGCTGCCCCGGATCCGGCGCGCCACCGACCGCGACCTGCGACGACGTGGCACGCCGCGCGAGAAGGTGCTGGCCCTCGTGGTCCGCCTGCTCGAGGCGACCCTGATCCGGGTCGGCAACGAGGAGTACGCCCGGGAGAATCGCAGCTTTGGCCTCTCGACGTTGCGCGGCCGGCACGTCGACGTGCGGGGCAACCGGCTCACGTTCAGCTTTCGCGGCAAGTCGGGCCGCGAGCACGAGATCGAGGTCGTCGACGCGCGCCTAGCGCGGCTCGTGAGCCGGCTGCAGGAGCTCCCCGGGCAGCAGGTCTTCCAGTACCTCGACGAGGACAGCCGGCGCCAGCCGGTCGACTCCTCCGACGTGAACGCCTACCTGCGCGAGATCACCGGCCAGGACTTCACGGCCAAGGACTTCCGCACCTGGGCCGGCACGGTGGCGGCCTCGATGGCGCTCCAGGACTACACGACCTTCGACTCCGACGCCGATCGCAAGCGCGCGGTGGTCGATGCGATTGAGACGGTAGCCAAGCAGCTGGGCAACACGCCGACGGTGTGCCGGCAGTGCTACGTGCACCCCGACGTCATCGCGTCGTACATGGACGGCACCCTGGTCGACGCGCTCTCCCGGCGGGCACGAGGCGCGGGGCGCGGGGCCCACGCCCTGAAGCCGGAGGAGGCGGCCGTCCTGGGGCTGCTGCAGGCCCGCCTGGCCCGCGAGCGGCGGCGCCGCGCGGCCTGATCGACGCTCCTAGGCCACGTCGCCCAGGCGCCGCAGCGCGCGACGGTAATCCTCGTTGTCCGGCGCCAGCACGGTCGCCATCCGCAGGTGGCGGGCCGCGACGGAACGATGTCCGAGCCGCTTGGCGGCGAGCCCCAGCCCGAAGTGCGCGTAGTGGGCCAGCGGATCGGCCTCGACGATGGCCTCGAAGCGCTCGGCGGCCAGGTCGGGCTGTCCCTGGTTGAAGTAGGCACGTCCCAGCGCCTCGAGGATCGAGGCCTTGCCCGGCTCGAGCCGCAGCGCCCGCTCCAGGAGCACGGCAGCGGCTCCCGGATGGTCCTCCTCCAGCAAGCGGGAGCCGCGTTGGAAGAGCTCGTAGGCGGATTCGCGCTCGTCGTCGCGCGGCTGATCGGGCGGCATCGGTCCCGACAGGGTAGTCCGATGCGGCCGCGACGTCAGGCGCCCAGGTCGACGCGCTGCAGGCGCGGATTGTCGGTCCGGCCCGGGATCCGGCCGCGCTTGGCGATCGGCCGCCCGTCGATCTCCTTGAGGTCGCCGGTGAAGTCGATCGGGCTGGCGTCGCTGATCGCGCCCCCCACCGCGAAGCTGTCGACCGGCGCACCGGCCTCCTTGAAGTAGAGGATGCGCTCAACGTCGATCCCGCCCGAGACGACGATCCTGACCCGCTCGTGGCCGGCGAGGTCGAGCCGGGCTCGGACCTCCTTGACGAGATCGGCCGTCACCCGGCCGCGCTCGGACGGGGTATCGAGGCGGACGCCCCACAGCCGCTCGCCGAGCGCATCCGCGACCCGCAGCGACTCCTCCGCCTCGTCCTTGAAGGTGTCGACCAGGACGATCCGCGGCACCTCCGGCTCGATGTGGCGGTCGAAAGCCTCGGCTGCGCGCACGGTATCGCCGAAGATGAGGACGAGGGCGTGGGGCATGGTGCCGGTCGGCGCAAGGCCGGCGAGGCGGGCACCCGCCGGCGTCGATGCGCCGATGCAGCCACCCACGACGCTCGCATAGTCCATCTGGTCGGCGATGCTGGGGTGGACGTGACGCGCGCCGAAGCCGATGACCGGGATCGGCGCCGCCGCATCCACGACCCGGCGGGCGGCGGTCGCCCAGCCGGTGGACTGGCTGAAGATGCCGAGGATCGCGGTCTCGTACAGGCCGAAGTCCGAGTAGCGCGCGGTGATGCGCATGACGACCTCCTTGCGGCCGATGCGGTCGCCATCGGCGAGGCTCTCGACGACCGGCTCCGGGTCGTGGCGCCTCGAAGGTCCGAGGGCCGCACGCAGGTACGCGAGCGTCTCGGCCGCGCCGCACAGGACCGCCGACTCGGCACGGCAGAAGATCTCCATGCTCACGACCGGGTCGATGCCCTCGGCGGCGAGGATCCGCGCCGCCCGCTCGAAGTAGACGTCGGCGTTCTCGCCGGACAGGACGTCGGGCTCGGGACGGAACCGCGGCGGGTCGGCCGCGGGACTGCTGGCGGGAACCGCGCTGTCGTCAGTCCTCATGCGCCGCCATTCTAGCCGCGGCATCGCCGGGTCCCGACGTGCGCCGCCGAACGAGCCACAGGGCGACGCCCAGGCCGACCACGAGCACCAGCGCGATGCTCGCGAGCCGCACCAAGCCGGCCGTCTGCGCGCCGTCGAGCAACGCGTGGGCGTGCCGTGTCTCGGCCAGGGCCGTGTCGAGATCGCCCTGGCCGAACGCGCCGTGGGCACGGACCAGCACGGCCGATGGATCCGGGTCGCCCAGCAGGCCGATGCGCTTGATGATTCCGCGCTCCTCCACCGAGGCATCGAGCGCCGCCTGGTAAGCCTCGACCACCGCCCGCTCGGCGGACAGCTCGGCCTCAGCCTCCGGCCCGCCGCCGAACTCGGCGTAGCGGTCCCGCAGGCGGCTCGGCGTCGTCAGGCCCGCGGCTCCGATCGCCGCCACCAGGTCGTCGCGCGCGTCGAGCCACTCCGTCGCGTCGTCGATGGCGGTCTCGGCGGTCGCGAACTCCCACTCCGCCATCGGTCCGGTGACGGTCCGCGGGGCGCCCCAATCGCCGGCCGCGGCCAGCAGCGCGTCGTAGGCGGAACGGGCGGCTGCACGGTCGGCGAGCTCGCCGGCTGCCGCATCGCTGAAGACGCGCTCGGCAAAGAGCGGCGCCAGGTCCACGTCGGCCACCGCCTCGAGGTGGTCGAGGAACCGACGCGAGTCGACCGGCAGGACCGGGACCGCCCCCGGATCCGGCTCGACCGCGGTCAGGCGGTCGTAGGCTGAGCGACCCGCCACGATGCGACGCAGCGCGGCCTGCATGGCGTCCGGCCCGACGCTCGCAGCGAGCTCGGCCACGAAGGCCCACGAGGCGGCGTAGCCATACGCGTCCTGGTCGGCGGTCGCCTCGCCGGCCCCCCACGACTCGAGCGGAAAGGCGGATTCGGCGAGCTCTGCGGTCCGCGCCACCGGGTCGTAGGGTGGCGTGGCCTCCACCACCGGCGCGACCCCGGCGGCGGCCGTCGACGCCAGGCCCTCGCGGATCCAGCGCTCGCTCGCCACCTGGTCGGTGATCCACAGGTGGGCAGCCTGGTGGACGATGGTGAACGGCGCCTGGTCGAAGCCGATGACGAGCTCCGGCGTCGACGAGCCACCCTCCGCGACCTCGCCGCCGATCCCGAGATCGACCGCCTCGGTCACGATCACCGGTCCCTGCCGCGTGTACTCGAGCCCGAGCGCGTCCTGGAGCAGCGGGAGTGCATCGGCAAGAAGGTCGGCGGTGGCCTCGCCCCACTCCGGATCGTCGTCGAAGGCACGGACCTGGAGGTCGACCGTGCCGCCGTCGAGTGGCACCGTGCGACGCGTCGTCACGAATTCGGTCTGGCTGGTGGCGATCACCAGGGCCAGCCACTGCGTCGGATCGGCCACCTCGCCCGAGGTCAGCGTGGTGAGCTCCGCCGTCGCGGTCGCCGTCAGCGCATCGCCGTCGCTGCGCACCTCGTAGCCGGCCGGCACCTGGACCACCACCGAGCCGCGCGTCCCGAAGCTCCAGGCCGGGAAGACCACCGCCGACGGGCGCACGCGGAGACCGCTGGCGCCGCCGTCGGGGAGCCGGTAAGTGACCGTGAGCTCGGCGGTCTGCTCGAACCGGACGCCCTCGCGCAGCGCCACCGTCACGACGTTCACGTCCTCGACGCGAGCCAGGCTGGCCTCGAGGTCACCCTCGGCGTCGGTCGCCGCCACATCCGCCGCCCCGTCCTGGACGGCAAGCTGGATGTCGTCGAAGACGCTGAACTGGCCGGCCGGATTGGGCGTGGTGTTGGTGAAGGTGACATCGATGGTGACCGCGATGCCACCCGCGTCGGGCTGCACGGCGTAGGACGCGGCCGTGACCATCTCGTAGTCGGCCGCGCGCACCTCGGCCGCCGGCAGCAGGGTGGCTGCCAGGAGCAGGACGGTCGCCAGGACGCGCCTCATCGGGCGCGTCCCAGCAGGCGCGCCACCAGCCCTCGCCGGCGGCGACGCGGCGGCGGAGGGTCCCACGGCGGCATCGATGCCGTGACCTCGTCACGGTACGCGCCGAGCAGCGGCGCGTTGCGCGCGGTGCGGCCCGTCCAATCGGGCAGCGATCCGCGGTCGGCGATGGCGGCCGCGGTCTCCTCCAGCAGGCGATCGGCGACGACGGTCAGTGCCACCAGGCCGCGACCGAGCGCGTCGCGATCGACCGCCGGGACCGGGAGCTCGGTCATGAGCATCGGCCGGTCGTCATCGGTCATGGCGAACTTCACAAAGGGGTATTCGAGGTTGGCGCGGAGCATGCGGTGAAAGACGCGCTTCGGGATCTCCATCGCCTCGAGGCCATAGTACGCCCACAGCGAGAGGCCCATCCCTGCGACCCACGCCACCGTGACGCGCAGGTCGAATCGACGCTCCCCGTCGAGGACCACGTCGCGCGACAGCGTCCCGGCCGCCTCGTCACCGGCATCGACGACCTCGACACCCAGATCGGCGAGCCAGGCGTCGAGCGGTGGGGCCTCGCGGTCGGTCACGAGCCGGCGGGGACGTGACGCAGCGTCTCGCCTGACCCGATGCGGCGGCGGCGGCCGAAATCGGTCGCGTCGACGAGCGGGTCGATGCGGCAGTTGCGACCGACGTGGATGCCGCGCGGGATCGTCGCCTGCTTCCCGACCAGGGTCAGCCCGGCGTACAGGCGCTCCGGCTCGTCGCGGTTGGGGCGCAGGTCCTCGCCCTCACCGACGACCGCCCGCGGACCGATGGTCACCTCCTTGTCCACGATCGCGCGGTCGAGGACGGCCCCCTCCCCGACGAGCGCGTCGAACATGACGATCGAGTCGCGCACCGTCGCGTCGCGGGCGACCCGCACGCCGGGCGACAGGATGCTGTTGACGACCCGACCCTCGACGACGCAGCCGTGGCTGATCATCGAGCGTTCGACCGATGCGGTCTCGGCGACCAGCGCCGGCGCGCGCTCCTCGCTGCGGGTGTACACCAGCCAGCCGCGGTCGTAGAGATCGATGCCCGGGTCATCGGAGAGCAGGTCGAGGCTGGCGCGCCAGTACGCCTCGACCGTTCCGACGTCCTGCCAGTAGCCGCCGAACTCGTAGGCGAACACGCGCTTGCCGCTGGCGACCATGTCCGGCAGGACGTCACCACCGAAGTCGATCAGGTCGTCACGCAGCGCCGCGCGCAGGGCGTCCCAGCTGAAGACGTAGACCCCCATGCTGACCAGGTTCGACGGTGGATCGGCAGGCTTCTCGATGAACGCGGTGATCCGCCCCTCGGGGCCCACGTCTGCGATGCCGAACCGATGCGCCTCGTCGATCGGGACCGTGCGCACCGCGCACGTCACATCGGCGGAGACGGACCGGTGGCGCTCGATGAACGGCCGGTAGTCCATCTTGTAGACGTGGTCGCCGGCCAGGATGAGCACCAGCTCGGGATCGCGATCGAGGACGAACTCGAGGTTCTGGAGCACGGCGTCCGCGGTACCCCGATACCAGTCCCGCGTCCGTCCGCGGCCGAGGTACGGCTGCAGCAGGGTCACGCCGCCGCGACTGCGGTCGAGGTCCCAGGGCCGGCCGACGCCGATGTGGTCCATCAGTGACCGGGGTGCGTACTGGGTCAGGATGCCGACGTCGGTGAGGCCGGAGTTGACGACGTTGCTCAGGGCGAAGTCGATGATGCGGTACTTGCCGCCGAAGGGCACGCCGGGCTTGGCCCGCACCTGCGACAGGATCGAGAGCCGCTCGCCCTCGCCGCCGGCCAGGATCAGGGTCAGGACGGACGACGACACGGGCCGATTCTAGGTCCGCGCCGCGCGGTCAGGGACGCGACCTGCGGCGCCGGCGCAGGTGGCGCCAGCCGTACGAGGCGGCGCCGGCCGCGGCGGGCACGCCGAACAGCGGCAGCATGGCCCCCGCGCTCGCCAGTGGTGCGGCGGGCGCCGCCGCCGCCGGCGCGGCGGGGACGGTGAGGACCGGGGTCGCGCAGTTGGGCTTCCCGGGCGGACAGCCACCCCCCGGCGGCGGCGGCACTGATGGGCCGCCACTCGGCGGCGCGGTGCGGCTGGGCTGCGGGGTCGCGCGGCGCTGGCCGCAGATCGAGCCGAAGCCGCTGTTGCCCGGGACCGGCCCGATCGCCATCCAGACCCGGTCCGGCCCCTGGGTCTTGAGGTCGTCGATGTCCCCTCGCGCCCCGGTCTGGCCGTTGACGAGGCGATCGGCCCAGCGCTGTGCGGACTGGACCCACTGCACCGGCCGGCGGCTGTCGGAGCGAACCATGGCCACGATGTCGAAGCAGCCGCGGCTGTGGAAGGAATCCGGCGGCGGCACCGTTCCCTCCAGGAACGGCATGCTGCGCAGCTCGCCGCAGCTGTTCGTGGCCCGCATCCCGCTGAACTTGCAGACGTCGACCATCTGCACGTCGGCCGGCTTCTCGAACGTGGTCTGTCCCACCGGTTGCTTGCCGTTCCACTCCCACGGCTGGTTGAGGGCGATCTCCATGAAGTCGTGCCACAGGTAGAGCGGCCCATCGGCGCTGAACAGCCCCTGACCGAGCCGGTTGGAGAGCGCCTGTTGGTCGTTGTTGCCCATCCAGACCCCGACGGTCAGGCTGCCGGGCACGTACCCGAAGCCGGAGACGTCGCGGAAGTCGTTCGTGGTCCCCGTCTTGAAGCCGGCCTGGCGGCGCACGCCGTTGGCGTCGACCAGCTGCGCCCGCGAGCCCCACACGACGTTGCGCTTCGGATCGGTGTTGCCCTCCAGGATCCAGTGGGTCAGGAACGCCTCGCCGGCGGTCATCGGATGCCCGTCCTGCGGGCCGGTCTCCTCCAGGCTGTACACGAGCCGGTTGTCACGGTCGCGGATCTCGCGGATCCCGGTCGCCGGGTGCAGGGTTCCCTGCTGCGCGAAGACGCTGTAGGCCTGCGTCATGTTCTTGAGGCTCACCGGCACCGATCCGAGCGTGAGGGTGAGGCCCGGTTGCAGCCCGTTGATGTAGTCGGCGGTCGCGATCCCCATCTCCTCGGCGAACGCCGCGGTCGTCTCGGAGCCGACCAGGGATTGCATCATCACCGAGGGCGTGTTGAGGCTGTAGCGCAGGGCATCGGCGGCCAGCAGCGGGCCGTGGTCCCGGATGTCGGCGTTGGTCGGGATGTAGGAGGTGGCCTGGTTCTGCCCGAACTGCGTCACCGAGTCGACGAAGAACGTGGCCGGCGTCGCCTCGCGGGCCTTGAAGGCCGAGCTGTAGGTGATGGGCTTGAAGGCCGATCCCGGCTGCCGCAGCCCGAGCCCCGCGACGTCGAACTGGCCATCGACCCGCGGGTCGGAGCGGTTGTAGTAGTCGACCGAGCCGATGTAGGCCACGATCTCGCCAGTGGCCGAGTTGATGGCCACCAGGGCACCGTTGCCGACGTTCTTGTCGGCCAGCGCGGCGACCCACTTGGCCACCTGCTGGTGCGCCTGCTCCTGCAGGCCGAGATCGATCGTGGTGGTGATCCGGTACCCGCCGGTGCGCAGCTCCAGAGCCGGGTTGTCGTAGCCGAGCGTGGCCAGGATGTCCTCCGCCTCACGCTGGACCGCGAACGTGAAGTGCGGCTCGCGCAGCGGGCTCGACACGCGGCTGGGACCCATGTCGAGCCAGGTCGTGGCATCCGCCGCGTCGTGCTCGGCCTGAGTGATGTAGCCCTCGCGGAGCATGGCGTCGAGGACCTGGCTGCGACGCTCGAGGGCCGCGGCCGCGGCCTCCTCGCTACCCGGCTCGCCGCCCGGGTTCTGGTACGGGTCGTAGACGCTCGGCAGCTGGGGAAGGCCCGCCAGGAACGCGGACTGGGCCAGGGTCAGCTCGTTGAGGTCGGTGATGCCGAAGTAGTTGGCGGCGGCCGACTTCACCCCGTACGAGCCGTTGCCGTAGAAGACGAGGTTGAGATAGGTGGCCAGGATGCGCTGCTTGCCGTTCTCACCCGGGTACTGGGCGGTGACCTCGCGCGCAAAGATCTGCTCACGGATCTTGTCGTCGATCCCGGGGTCGGAGCGTGGTGCGGGCGGCGCGCAGACCTCCTGCTCGGCGGCCTCCGTCGGCTCGGTCGGTGCCGCGCTCGGATCCGGCGCCACGCTGGCGGTGAGCTCGCCGCTGGCCTCCGGAGCGATCGGGTCATCGGCCTGCTGCTCGCTGAGCACCTCGGCGTAGTCGATCATCTGCTGCGTCAGCGTCGACGCCCCCTGGACGATGCCGCCGGCCTGGAAGTTGGCGTAGGCCGCGCGCAGGGCGGCGTAGTAGTCGACGCCGTCGTTGTCCCAGAACGTGCGGTCCTCGGTGGCGACCGTGGCGTCGATGAGGTCCTGGGGGATCTCGGCATAGGCGACGGCATCGCGATTCTGGCACTCGAAGCGGGCCAGCAGCGTGCCGCCCGTGCGGTCGTAGACGAAGGTCGACTGCGGCAGGCGCAGGTCGTCGAGGATGTTGGGCTCGGGGAGCCCGGAGGCGAAGTAGTTGTACGCGGCCAGCAGTCCCCCGGCAGTGCCCAGCACCGACCCGCCGATCATGATGACGAAGGCACCGATGATGACGACGAAGGCGGTGGTGAGGTTACGGCGCCTTCCGGAGCCGCGGAGCGTGGATCGCCGCGTCATCAACCGATGGCGGCGTCGCTGCATGACCGGACGCATGTCGCGCTACGGTAGCAGCAGGGCGAGGCGGGGTCGAATGGCCCGGCTGCCGTTCATGGCCTCAGGGCGCGATGCCCAGGAGGGCCGCCGCCGGACCGAGGAGCGCCGGCTCGCGGAGCAGTGTGACGACGGCGCCCACGACGAGGAACGGCCCGAACGGAATATACGTCTTCATGGCCGCCCTGCCGGCGGCCAGCAGGACCAGGCTCATCCCCGCCGCCAGCAGCGCCGCGACGAAGACGGCGGCGAAGATCGCCGGCCAGCCGAGCAGCAGGCCCAGTGGCGCGACCAGGTACAGGTCGCCGAGCGCCACGCCGCCGCTCACGATGCGCCCCACCACCCACAGGAAGGCGACCGCGGCGACCGCGCCGATCACCGCATCAAGCGCCGTGACCGAGGGATTGAACGGCACGAACACGACCCCGAGCAGGATGAGCGGGTCGAGCAGGACGTGCGGGAGCCGCCGCTGCTCCCAGTCGGTGGCGGTGAGCAGCACGAGCAGCGCCAGCACGGCCAGATGGACGGCGGTGGCCCACCACGGCAGGGTGGAGCGCGTGGCGATTCCCCAGCCCGCCACGCCCGCGGCAGCCGCCAGGACGATGGTGCGCGGTCGCAGCCCGCTGCGGCTCGCCTCGTCCGCCGGCCAGACGCTGGCGAGGCGTTCGGCGGCGGCGCCGAGCACGGCGAACGCCAGCCCCACGACGACCTCCGTCACCTCCACGCACGACCTCCTGCAGCGAAAGCGCGCCGGCCGGTGCCCGCGCGCACCGTGGCATCGTACCCATGCGGCGCGGGCGCCGGACATGGGCCGATCGTCCGGCTGGCACGCGTTCTGCCACGTGGACCGGCACGTCGGCGCACATGAGGCCGGCGCTCACCGTACAAGGGGAGTAGCGACACCATGGATTCCGATCGCATCGAGGGGCCTCTCAAGGAAGGGGCCGGCAAGGTCAAGGAAGAGTGGGGCGACCTGACGAACGACCGCAGCACCGAGGCCGAGGGCCAGGCTGAGCAGGTCGAGGGCGACCTGCAGAACGAATGGGGCGAGGCGAAGGACAACGTCCGCGACGCGGTCGACGGCGACCGCTAGCGCACCACCCCACAACCGAATGCGAGACCCGGCCCCGGGGGGCCGGGTCTCGTGTGCTGATCAGGACCCGCGCGCGAAGTCCAGCGCCAGCTGGGCGAGGGTCGTCACGCCGGTGCCGACCGCGCCCTTCGGATTCGTGGCCTTGTCGGCCGACAGGTACGCCGCGCCGGCGATGTCGAGATGGACCCACGGCTTGGTGACGAAGTCGGCGATGAAGACGGCGCTCTTGATGAGCGAGGCGTCGCGGCTGCCGGAGTTGACGATGTCGGCGTGGGCCGAGTCGTACGCGGGCCGGTACTCGGTGGCCAACGGCATCTCCCATACCCACTCACCGGTGGCATCGGCCGCGCGAGCGACCTCGGCACCCCACTCGCGGGGACGCGCGAAGTAGCAGGAGATCAGGTCGCCGAAGGCGACCATCGCGGCGCCGGTAAGGGTCGCGATGTCGACGAGGTGGGTGGCTCCCTGCTGCTCGGCCCAGTGGAGCGCGTCGGCCAGGATGAGGCGACCCTCGGCGTCGGTGTTCGTGACCTCGATCGTCTTGCCGTTCATGGCCTTCACCACGTCGCCGGGACGCTGGGCGTTTCCGCCGGGCATGTTCTCCACCATGGGCGCCACCGCCATCAGGGGCGCGTCGGGGTTCAGGCGCGCGACGGTGCGCGCGGCGGCGATGACCGCCGCGGCCCCCGACTTGTCATGCTTCATCTCCTCCATCTTGTCGGCGGGCTTGATGCTGATCCCGCCGGAGTCGAAGCAAACGCCCTTGCCGACGATCGCCAGCCGCCGCTCGGGCGACGCGGTCTCCCAGCCGGGTAGCTTGATCGCGATGAGCCGCGGCTCATGGGTCGCCCCCTGGCCGACGCCGAGCAGGGCCCCCATCCCGAGCGCCTGCATCTGCTCGACGTCCAGGACCTCGACCGTGCATCCATCGGCCTCCAGCTCGCGGGCGACATCGGCCATCTTCTCCGGGTAGAGGTCGTTCGAGGCACGGTTCGCAAGGGTGCGGCCGAACTCGACCCCCTCGGCCATGATCACGCCTCGCTCCAGGTCGTCGCCGGCCGGCACGGAGTCGCCCACGAAGACGAGCTCCTCGACGCTGCGCAGCATGGCCTCGGTGTCGCGCACCCGCCCGTAGATGGTGTGGGGCCGGTACGTACCCTGTCGGGCCCCGACCGCGGCGGCCACGTAGGCGTCGGCATCCTCGCCGTCGCGCAGCCAGAACGCCAGGCGCGACGCCCCACGCCCCTGGAGGCGCCGCGTCGCCGTCGACGCCATGCGGCGTGCACGCCACGCACCGCGGCCGCGCCGGACGCCGTTGACGAGCAGGACCCGGTCGGCGGCCAGGTCGCCGCCGTCGATGAGGGCCGTGTAATGCTCGACGATGTTGAACTCGCCCCACTCGATCGCCCGGCTGATCGCTCCCCCTGATGCGGCATCGAGCTCGGCGAGATCCCCGCTGAGCTCGCGGTCCTCCTTGTAGATCGGCACGGCCAGGACGTCGGCCGCGATGGACGCCGGTGGGGTGGAATCGGCGCGCACGCGCACTGGGCGAGTCTCCTTCGGATGGGTGACCGAGGATCGACCACGGGTCACAGGTTGATCGGTCAATCGAGTATAGACCGATGTCCCGGTCAGTCCGGCGCGCGCCAGGCGTACATGACGAAGCGGCTTCCGGCCTGCACGACCTCACCGGCGGCCGGCTCCTGGTCATAGACACCCGGCGATTGCTCGGCGTTCACCTGCCACATCAGGCGCCAGTTGAGACCGGACGCCCGGGCCGCCGCTTCGGCGGCCGCCTCCGACATGCCGATCGTGTCCGGTACCCGCACCAGGCCGGGCGCCAAGGTCGGGGTGGGCCTGCCACTCGCCGGGCTCGAGCCGCCCGTTCCACCGGGCAGCGTCCCGGTCGACGACAGGACGAGCCACACGACGAACAACCCGGCGCCGAGGCCGACGAGGACGACCACCCAGGCGCCCAACCCGCCACCACCGCGCGCGACCCGCCGCGGCCGGCGCGAACGTTCCGGCGCCGTCGTGGAGCGCGGCGGCGGACCTGGCATGGCGAGTGGCGGCACGTAGCCCGCATCGGGTCCCCCGCGCCGCGCGGCCGGCGCGACCGGGACTGGCTGCGTCTCGTCAGTGGGCCGGGCGGGCGCCGGCGCGGCGGCCCGGAGCGCGGTGGCCATGGCCGACGCATTGCGAAAGCGCTCGGCCGGCTCGCGGCGCAACGCCTGCGCGATGACATCGTCGAGCCGGGACGGAACGCCCTCGACCAGCTCGGAGGGCGGTACGGCGGGCCGACGCTGGGCCGCCAGCATCGCGTCTGGCGAGTCGGCGTCGAACGGAACGCGGCCGGTCAGCGCCTCGTACAGGACGACCCCCGTCGCGAACAGGTCGCTGGCGGGGCTGAGCGGCTCGTTGCGCAGCTGCTCGGGCGGCATCGCGTGCAGCGAGCCCAGCGAGGTCCCGCCGCGCCCGCTGCCGGCCGGCGTTCGCGCGATGCCGAAGTCGATGAGCTTCGTCGGACCGTGACCGACCATGACGTTGCTGGACTTCACGTCGCAGTGCACGAATCCGCGCTCGTGGACCGCTGCGAGGCCAGCCAGCACCTCGCGGGCGGCATCCACCGCATCGGCGGCGGGCATGGGCCCGTCGGCGGTCAACCGCTGGCGCAGCGTCCGGTAACCGGTCAGGAGCTCCATGACGATGTAGTGCACGCCGGCATCGAGGCCCGAGTCATAGACATGCACGAGGTTGACGTGCGCGATGCCGGCGGCGGTGCGCGCCTCGTCCAGGAAACGCCCGGCGAAGTCGGCGTCAGACGCGTACGGCTCGGCGAGAACCTTGAGCGCAACGTCACGCGCCAGCCGCTCGTCGTGGGCGCGATAGACGCGGGCCATCCCACCGCGCGCGATGAGCTCGTCGACGCGGTAGCGGTCCGCGATCGTGCGACCGATCAGCTCGTCGGCGTCACCCATCGGCCTAGGGTGCCTCAGGCGACCCGGATCGCGCCACCAGCGCATCTCGCAAGGAGTCGAGCGCGGT
>JAICQM010000141.1 GCA_025937875.1 Chloroflexota bacterium | reverse complement strand
TGAAGTCGGCCTCGAACCAGATGCCGCGCACCTGGAGGTCGGGGCTCGCCTTCTCGCGCCGGGGTTCGATGCGACCGACCAGCCGATCGCCGAACAGGATGGGCAGGGCGTAGTACCCGAAGCGCCGCTTGGCGGCCGGGATGTAGATCTCCCAGATGTAGTCGAATTCGAACAGCGTGCGCATGAGGCGCCGATCCCAGATCAGCGGGTCCAGCGGCGCGACGAAGGTCACCGCCGGTGGGGTCGGCTCGTGCTCCGCCTCCTCGAGGATCGGGAGCTCGTCGGCGAGCACGTAGCGAGGCGCCTTCTGGCCCTCGACCTCGGCCGGCACCAGGATGCCCTCGTCGACCATGGCCGCGATGCGGCGGGGCCGGTCCTTCGCGTCCCCGGTGGCGTAGAAGATCTCCGCCTGCCCGGTGGCGCCCATGAGGCCGATGGCGCGGAAGCGCGACAGCAGCCGGTGCCGGTTCGCAACCTCCTCCGGCTCGCGGACCGCGAGCAGCTCGGCCGGAACCAACCGCTCGATGAGGTCGTAGAAGCGGCGGCTTCCCTCGCGGCGCTGGATGCCGACCTGGCCGGTGACGAACAGCGCCTCCAGCACGGCCCGCGCGGCGCGGGTCGGCGCCCACCACCAGTCGATGCTGTGCGCATGCTCCTTGAAGTCGGCGGTGGAGAGCGGCCCATCGGTGCGGATGCGCTCGATGATCGCGTCGGCGACGGCGCGCTCCTCGGTCAGGATGCGCTCCTCGTACCACGACGACGAGGTGGTCCAGGCCAGCGCGTAGTGCGGCAGCTCGGCCAGGGGCACGATCGAGAGCATCTTGTTGTACATCTCGATCAGGCGCCTGTCCGGGCCGTACAGCCACCCATCGGTCCATTCGCGGCGGTAGCCGTCGATGCGCGCGGCCAGGACGAGGTCATGGTTGCGGGCTCCCGGCACCTCCAGCGGGTCGAACTGCAGGCTGCCGATGCGGTCCATGACCGTCAGCACCGATGCCGGCTCCGCCGGCAGTGAGCGCGGCGGTGCCAGCAGGTGGCGCCGCACCAGGAAGCGACGGGCATGCGCGGCCGTGATGGTGAGAGGGGTCGTCATGAGTCCCGGCATGATGCCGCACATACCTGCCGTGGGCCGTCATATTCATCCCGATCGCCGTCGGCGCCGATATGATGCGCCCCATGAGACGGTCCGCCGCCGCAGCCATGCTCGCCGCGCTGGTGACGACGCTGTTGGCCGGATGCGACACCCCCGACTCGGCGTCGGCCGCCGCCGAGCGCTGGCTGCAGGCCGTCGCCGGCGCCGAGGAGGACCGCGGCTGGACGATGCTCGACCCGAACATCCGCTTCGGCATGTACGACGACGACCCGACCGAGTACGTCGAGGCGGCGACGAGCGTCGATTGGGATGCCGTCAGCTGGGAGGTGGCGAGCGCGCGTGCCCTCGGGCAAGGCCAGGTCAGCGTGATGGTGGCGCTCGACGAGAGCGGGTCCGAGGTGCTGGCGCCCTTCATCCGCGAGCGTCGCCTTGCGTTTCCATGGTGCCGCGGTGACGAGCTGGTCGGGATCCGGCTCATCGTCACCGACTACGACGCCGAGGAGCCGCTCGTCGGCCTGGGGTTCTTCGACGGCGAGCTGCCGTGGCCGTGCGACGGTGACGGCGAGGTCGAGCCCGAGTTCGTCGCCAGCGGTGACGAGCAGTTCTGGGGCGACTCGCTGTTGGTGTGGAACAACACCGAGCTCTCGCTGGTGGCGAGCGATGACCTCGAGCGCGATATCGTGCTGAAGCCCTGCGAGCAGGTGCCGTTCGTGTCACATGGCAGCCTCCTGACGGTCGCCTGGGACGGTCAGACGGTCGGCACCGTCGAGCTGGAGGAAGTCGACGACGAGCGGACCCAGTTCGTGGTCGTGGGGCAGCGGGAGATCTACTCCGGGCTCACGCCGCCACAGGAGCCGATGCCCTTCTGTGGCGGCGTGCCGGAGAGCATCCGGGTCGACTGAGCCGCTTTCGGGGCCTTCGGCCGACCCCTGCCCCGACAACTGTGCAAGTCACTTGAACACTTGTGGACAACGGGCGCCGGGGTTGTCCACCGGACTGGCACTCGAAGAACTGGAGTGCCAATCGGTATAATCGCGGCCCGATGGCCATCAAGCGCGATTACTACGAGATCCTGGGCGTCGCTCGCGAGGCGAGCGACGAGGAGATCAAGCGCGCCTTCCGCCGCCTGGCGCAGCGTCACCATCCCGATATCGACGGCAGCGACGGGGCGGAGGAGCGCTTCAAGGAGGTCAACGAGGCGTACCGCGTGCTCTCCGACCGCCAGCGGCGCACGGCGTACGACATGTTCGGCCACGCCGGCGTGGACGGAGCGGCGGCGGGAGGGTTTGAGGGCTTCGGCGGCGGCTTCGGGCCGTTCGGTGACATCTTCGACGCGTTCTTCGGCGGCCAGCCCGGCGCGACGCGGCGCGGTCGCCGGGTCGTGGCGGGGTCCGACCTGCGCTACGACCTGCGGATCGAGTTCGCCGAGGCCATGGCCGGCGTCACGCGGGAGATCAGCTTCCCGACATTGGTGACCTGCACGGTGTGCGGCGGTGGTGGCGGCGAGCCGGGGACCGAGCCGGAGCGCTGCCCCGATTGCGATGGCACCGGCGAGCGGCGACGGGTGGCGCAGACGATCCTGGGCCAGATGGTGAACATCGTGGCCTGTCCGCGTTGCGGCGGTGAGGGCCGGATCGTGACCCATCCCTGCCAGCAGTGTGGTGGCGACGGCCGCATCCGCGAGCAGCGCACCATCGAGGTCAGCGTGCCGGCCGGCATCGATTCCGGACAGCGGATCGCGCTCGAGGGGCAGGGCGAGGCGGGGCCTCGCGGCGGTCCACCCGGCGACCTCTACGTCGCGATCAGCGTGGCCGACCACCCCGAGCTCGTCCGACGCGGCACCGAGCTCTACCACGAGCTGCCGGTCACGTTCGCCCAGGCGGCGCTCGGCGCCACGCTCAGCGTGCCGACGGTCGAGGGCACCGAGGAGCTCGAGGTCCCGCCCGGGACGCAGAGCGGGACCGAGCTGCGGCTGCGCGGCAAGGGCGTGCCTCGTTTGCGCGGTGGTGGTGCGGGAGACCTGCACGTGATCGTCACGGTGGTGGTGCCGGGCAAGGTCAACAAACGCGAGCGGGAGCTCCTCGAGGAGCTCGGCCGGGTGAGCGGCCCCGCGACGCTGCCGAAGGGCGGGGGCACGATGTTCGACCGCCTTCGTGACCTCTTCAGCTGATCCGCCCGGAGGCGATCGCTGGCTGGAGCTCAGCGTCGAGGCCGATGCCGAGGCGGTCGAGCCGGTGAGCGAGATCCTGGGCCGCGTGGCGCCGAACGGCGGGACCGCCGTGCGCCCCACGCGCCTCCTCCGCGACCCCGACGACGAGCTCAACGTGCGCGAGGATCCGAGCGCACCGTTCGTGGTGACGGCCCACGTTCCCGATGACGCGGCCGCCCCGGCGGCGATCGAGGCCACCGAGCGCGCGCTGTGGCACCTCCAGGCCTTCGGACTGCGGCCGGTGAGCGGCCTGTCGGTGCGGCCCGTCGACGCATCGGCCTGGACCGAAGCGTGGAAGGCGCATTACGCCGCGCAGCGAATCGGTCGGGTGGTGATCGTGCCCAGCTGGCTGGAGGAGCAGCTGCGCGCGGGAGAGGTCGCGGTCCGCATGGATCCGGGGATGGCCTTCGGTACGGGGCTGCATCCGACGACCCGTGGCTGCATCGAGCTGCTGCAACAGGTTCGACCGATGCCGCCGCGCCTCCTCGACGTCGGCTGCGGCTCGGGAATCCTGGCACTCGCCGCGCTGCGGCTCGGCGCTGACCGGGCCGATGCCTGTGACACCGACGCGCTGGCCGTGGCGGCGACGCGCGCCAACGCCGAGGCGAACCGACTGGGCGACCGGGTGGCGGTGTGGCAGGGAACGCTGCCCGCGAGGCCGGCCGCGGAACCGTACCAGCTGGTGCTCGCCAACCTCGTCGCATCGGTGCTGATCGAGCTGGCCGCGCGGCTGGCGGCGCACACCGCCCCGGGCGGGACGCTGCTGGCGTCGGGGATCATCGAGGGCCGCGCCACGGAGGTGCGTGACGCGTTCGCGGCCGCCGGCCTCGCGATCCGCACGGAGCGCCACGACGGGGAGTGGGTCAGCCTGCGCGCCGAGCGGGTCCGGTCGTGAGCGGGACCGTCCACCGCTTCTTCGTTTCGCCGGGGACGCTGGCGGGCCGCGACCGTCTGCCGATCCCCGGCGAGATTGCGCACCAGGCGACCCGCGTGCTCCGGCTGAGAAACGGTGACGAGCTGGTGCTGCTGGAGGGGGACGGCGGCGAGGCGCTCTGCCGCCTGGACGGCGGCGAGCTGGTCGTCACCGAGCGCCGCCCGTCGATCGGGGAGCCGCGCCACCGTCTGACCGTGGTCCAGGCGCTGCTCAAGGGCGACGGGCTGGAGGCCGCCGTGCGCGCCGCGACCGAGGTCGGCGTGGCCGCCTTCCGCCTGGTGATCACCGAGCGCACGATCGCTCGCGACCTCTCCCCGCGGAAGCTGGAGCGGCTGCGGGCCGTGGCGCGGGAGGCGGCTGAGCAGTCCGAGCGCGGCGCGGTGCCGGCCGTGGCGGAACCGGTGCCGCTGACGGCGGCCATCGGTCCGGGATCCGTCGTCCTGTGGGAGCGAGGCGCACCGGACCTGCCGCGCCTCGGGGCGATCGCGCCGCCGCGGGTCGTGGTCATCGGTCCGGAGGGCGGCTTCACCGAGGCCGAGGTGGCCGCCGCCGAGCGGGCCGGTGCGACGCTGGCCGGCCTGGGACCGCGCATCCTGCGCGCCGAGTCGGTCGCGCCGGTGGCTGCGGCCATCGTCTTGTCGCGGGCCGGTGACTTCGCCTAGGCTGCTGGGCATGGCCGACCCCGAGTGCCTCTTCTGCAAGATCGTGGCGGGGGACATTCCCTCCGAGCGCGTCCACGAGGACGGCGAGGTGATCGTCTTCCGGGACATCGCCCCCCGTGCGCCCACGCACGTGCTCGCCATCCCGCGCCGCCATGTCGCCTCGGTCGCCGACCTCGGTGATGACGACGGCCGGCTGCTGGCGGCGCTGTTCGCCGCGTTGCGCCGGGTGGCGACCGACACCGGCCTCGCCGACTACCGGATCGTCACCAACGTCGGGCCGGGAGCCGGGCAGAGCGTCTTCCACCTCCACTTCCACCTGCTCGGCGGCCGTCCCCTGAGCTGGCCGCCGGGCTGACGGCCCGATTGACCGGCACCCGGCCCGCTGCTACCCTCGGTCGGCTTGCGTGCCCCTTTGCCGAGCACGCCGACGGCTGAATGCGCCACGAGGTGCGCCGTCGGTGACATCGGTCCATGGGCGCGAAATCTGAGC
>JAICQM010000145.1 GCA_025937875.1 Chloroflexota bacterium | reverse complement strand
GTCAGGTCCGGCGACGCCGACGGCCAGCGGCAGCACCAGCGGCGAGGGCAGCGCCCTGTCCGCCACCGCCAGCTGCAGCGACCTGGCCGGCAACTCGGCCACTGCCACCCAGACCGGCATCAAGGTCGACCAGACCGCGCCCGCGATTCCTGCCTTCGTGGGTGGACCGGACGCAAACGCCAGCTACGTCTTCGGGTCGGTCCCGGCCGCGCCAACCTGCACGTCAACGGATGCGCTGAGCGGCTTCGCCTCGTGCACGGTGGCCGGGTACGGAACGAGCGTTGGCAGTCACTCGATGACCGCTACCGCCCTCGATGTGGCGGGCAACGACGCCACGGCAACACGTGACTACACGGTGTTGGCATGGACGCTGACCGGTTTCTTCCAGCCAGTCGACATGAATGGGATCTACAACACCGTCAAGAACGGTTCCACGGTGCCGCTGAAGTTCCGGGTATTTGCCGGAGCCACCGAACTGACCGATGTCAGCGCCGTGTCGAGCCTCAAATACGTCCAGATCTCATGCACGGGAACCGCACCGACCGATGAGATCGAAGCGACGGCGACGGGGGGTACCGTGCTCCGGTATGGCGACGGTCAGTTCATCTACAACTGGAAGACACCGTCTACGCCGGGCAAGTGCCTGCGCCTGACGATGACAACCTTGGATGGCTCCTCGCTCGTCGCGTACTTCAAGCTCAAGTAGAACGAGCGCCGCCGGGGCTTCTCCGGTGACAAGAAAGGAACGAGCCCGGGCCGATGGCCCGGGCTCGTTGAATGTCCGTGGCGCGATGTCAGCGGTGGCCGCGCCCATTGCCGCGACCGCCCTTCCCCGGACGATCGGCCTTGTCGCGGCCGTTGCCCTTGCCAGGACGATCGGCCGCGTCCGTCGAGCCTGAGTCCACGTCGGCCGCGGTCGCCTCGCTCTCGGCCTCGGTGGCCTCGTCGCCTTCAGCCTCCTCGTCATCCCAGCAGGTGACGCGGGCGGCCTCGCTCACGGCGCCACCGTGGTTGTCGTTCGGGCCACCGACGGCGGCCTTGTCATGCGCGAACTCCGAGACGCAGGCACCGTGGGCGCCGACCTCGCCCTCCTCGACGGCTTCGTCCTCGGTGTCTCCCTCTTCGGTGTCCTCAGCCTCGTCATCCCAGCAGGTGACGCGGGCGGCCTCGCTCACGGCGCCACCGTGGTTGTCGTTCGGGCCGCCGACCGCCTCCTTGTCCTTCGCGATGGCGGAGACGCAGGCGCCGTGCGAGGCGGCGGCCTCGGGATCGGCCTCCGACGCCTCGTCACCCTCGACCTCGTCCTCGTCCGGGTTGAGCTCGTCCTCGGGCGACTCCTCGCCCGCCTGTTCCTCGTCGCCCTCGGTGGGGTCGTCCGCGCCCTCGTCGCCGAAGACCAGGGTGTGGACGAACGTCGAGATGGACTGGCCGCGATTGCCCTCGGCATCGGTCGGCGGAGCGCCGAAGACCGACGAGACGGAGAGCGTGAGCAGCAGGATGCCGCCGAACAGGGCGAGCCAATGTTCCCGGAATCGGTGCATGAGTGAAACCTCCTCGTTGGACAGCGCCGCGGGCAGCGCGGGGCGCCAACTGGACTGATGGGCGCTCAAACGCCCGAAGATGACGGGTCGAGTGTCGCAGGCGAGAGCGGGGACGGGGCCATGACGTGCGTCGCGGGATGCCCTGACCATGGGCCCATGCCGAGCGCGGCGCTGGTGCCCGAATGCACCGGCCGCAGGCCGGTCAGCGCTTCCGCACAGACCGCAGGAGGATGTCGATCGCCGTCCGGTAGCGCGCGCCCGAGGCGTGGCGGCGGAGCCACTCCAGGTAGGCGGGGTCGCGCTTGAGAACCTCGCCGAGCGTCCAGCCCGCGTAGCGTCCGAAGTCGAGCCGCAGGCCCGCGCCGTCCTCGTCGAGCGGGCCGCGTGGCGCGCCGTGGGTCGCCGGCTCGGCCGGCGTGGGGGGCGCCGCTCGCCGGTTGCTCGATTCCCACGCCTGGCGCGCAGCGGGGTCGCGCATCAGGGCATACGCCCAATTGAGGTCGATCATTCGACGCTCGGCGACCTCATCGACCGGCGTCGATGTGTCCGGATGCGCCTTGCGCGCGAGGACCCGGTACGCGGCCCGCACGACGTCGGGATCGGCGTCGGGCTGCACCTGCAGGATGCGATACGGGTTGCGCCGGTCCACCTGCGCGCCTCAGGCCAGCTCGCGCTCGACGACCGCGCGCAGCACCGCCAGTGGCAGGGGAGCGGCTCCGAGCACCGCATCGTGGAAGGTTCGGATGTCGAACCGGCCGCCCAGGCGCTCGCGGGCCTCGGCACGGAGGCGCAGGAGCTCGAGCTGTCCGACCTTGTAGGCCAGCGCCTGGCCGGGCCAGGCGATGTATCGGTCCACTTCGTTGGCGATGTTGTTGGTGCCGAGGGCCGTGTGGTCGGTCATGAAGGCGATCGCACGCGAGCGCGACCAGCCCAGGGCGTGCATCCCGGTGTCGACGACGAGCCGCGAGGCGCGCCAGGCGTCGAACGAGGCGATGCCGATGCGGTCCAGGTCGCCGGAATAGAGGCCCATCTCGTCGCTCAGCCGCTCCGCGTACAGGCCCCAGCCCTCGACGTAGGCGGTGCTCAGCGAGTGGCGACGGAACGGCGGCAGCTCGATCTGCTCCTGGGCCAGGGCGACCTGCAGGTGGTGCCCGGGCACCGCCTCGTGGAAGGCGAGGGCCTCGGCCTCGTAGCGCGGCCGGCTCTGCGGGTGCGAGCGGTTGACGTGGTAGCGCCCCGGACGGCTGCCGTCGGCTGCCGGATCGCGGTAGTAGGCGATCGTGGAGTGCTCCTCCTCGTGGGCGCCCATCGGCGTCACCTCGCAGGGGGCGGCCGGCACGAGGCCGAACCAGTCGGGAACGGCTGCGTTGGCCCGCATGAGCGATTGCTCGGCGACCTCGACGATCTCGTCGCCGCTCGTGAAGTGCAGCTCGGGATCCGAGCGCAGGCGTCGCAGCGTGTCGGGCAGGTCGCTGGCCCCGAGCAGGCTCCCTCCGAGCGCCGTCAGCTCGACATCGATGCGCTCGATCTCTTCCAGGCCGATCGCGTGGAGCTGGGCCGGATCGGTCTGCACGGTCGTGTGCGCGGATGCCAGTGCACGGTAGGTGGCCTCGCCTCCGTCGAGGTGACCAATGCCCACCGCGTCGTCGTCGCGGGCGGCGGCGAGCGCCTCGTCGGCAAGGAACGCTCGGTACGCGACGAACGCCGGCCGGATGCTGTCGCGCACCGCGCCCAGCAGGTCGTCGGCGAAGGCGCGCGTTCCGGCATCGGTCCACGCCGGTCGTTCCTCCCAGGCCGGGGCGGCCAGCGGCCATTCCGCGTCGGGTCGGGTCAGCAGCGCGTCAAGCTCATCGATGACCTTCTTGACGAGGACCTTGACCGGCGGCCGTCCGTCCGCCAGCGAAGCCCGTTGGCGCGTCGTGAGGGCCTCGATCCATGGACCCATGGCCCGCCAGCGCTCGACCATATCGCGCCCCTGGTCGACCGTCGCCACGCCCTGGTAGTCGGGGACGTTGAGGAATGACACCTGGGGCCCGCCCAGCGGATCGACGGTGAAGGGCGCCAGATCGGCGGCCGTGAACGCCAGCCGCGCGTCGATCTCCTGGAGCAGCGCGCTGCGCGTGACGCGATCGACGTCGTCCAGCGACTCATCGCCGATCGAGGCTGCGGCGGCGCGCTCATCCTCGAGCTCCGCAGCGAGGGCCGCCAGCTCGGAGGCATGGATGGGTGGCAACTCGGCATCGTGCTCGCGGTAGCCGATGCCGGTGGCGGTGAGCGGGTCACCCCGCAGCGCCGTCTCCCAGTAGCGCGCCGAGACCTCGGCCAAGGCTGCCGAGGCGGCGTCAGCCGACCTCATACCGGCATGCTACGCGGGGCAGCGAGCCGGCGAGCGATCAGTCAGCGTGGCATCTGGCTGGTGTGGCCGGGCGGGCCCGCTTCCTCCGGGTCGTCGGTCCCGTCGTCGGTGCCGGGCTGGAAGCCCTTGCCGGGCTCCGTCAGCTCGGCGACGGGGTTGGTGATCGGGTTCGGCAGCTCGGCGTCGTCGAGCTGCTCGACGCTGTCGCGGGTGCGGTCGCTGGACATCGGTGGGCGTCATCGGTCTATGCTCGCCGGACATGCGGAACACGAGTCAGAGCAGCGGGGCCTCGCGAGTGGCGACCCTTCCGATCAACGGCGTCGACCTCGCCTTCGACGAGGCGGGCTCGGGGCCGCCCCTGCTCCTGATCCACGCCGGGATCGTCGACCGGCGCATGTGGGACGACGTCCTGCCCGCGCTGGCCGAGCGCTTCCGCGTCATCCGCTTCGACCTGCGGGGCTATGGCGACACGCCGCTCCCGTCGGGAGCATTCTCGTACGGGGCCGACGTCGTGGAGCTGCTGCGAGCGCTGGGCATCCAACGGTGTTCGATCGTGGGCGTCTCGATGGGCGGCCACGTCGCGCTCGATGTGGCGATCGCGCATCCCGAGCTGGTCGACCGCCTGATCGTCGTGGCGTCGGGGATCGACGGCTGGGAGCACGGGGCGGGCATGCGCGCCCTGTGGGCGGAAGAGGAAGCTGCCTGGGACCGTGGCGACCTCGACGAGGTGGCCTGGATCAACGTCCGTGGCTGGCTCGACGGCCCTTCACGCGGGCCCGATGCCGTCCCCGGCGAGCTCCGGCAGCGCGTGTTCGAGATGCAGCGGCGCGCGCTCGACTACGACAACGACGACGCGAAGGGTGGCTGGCTGGCCGAGAGCCGCCGCGCCCGGCTGGGGGACGTGCGGGCGCCGACGCTGGTCCTGGTCGGCGAGTTGGACCAGCCGGATTTCGGCGAGATCGGCCGCGTGCTGGCTACGGAGATCCCCGGCGCGCGGTTCCAGGAGCTCCCCGGCGTCGCCCACCTGCCGCCGATGGAGGACCCGGCCGGCTTCACTCGCGTGGTGCTCGACTTCCTGTCCTGAGGCGGGCTTCACGGAACGATCTCGACCGGGACCGATGGGTCGCGTGGCGTGCGCACCAGCTGCGCGAGGAGCACGCCGGCGACCACCAGCGCGCCACCGATGAGCTGCGGCACGGTGAGGGCCTGCTGCAGGAAGACCCAGGCCAGCAGCGCGGCGAGCACCGGCTC
>JAICQM010000204.1 GCA_025937875.1 Chloroflexota bacterium | reverse complement strand
TCGCGGAAGTCGGCGATCCATGGCCGGCCGATGGCCCGCGCCACCCGGCGCGCGGCGAGGTGGCCGCTGATCGGCGGCGACGAGCTGTACACCGCGTCGACCGGGTGTGCGGCGTGGATGCGCCGCGCGGCGCGGATCGCGCCAGGTGCCCACAGCACCTGGTCATCGGGCCAGAAGACGAGGGGAATGGTGGCGCCCCATGCGCCGTTGGCCGCGCCGCGCAGCCGCGATCCCAGGCTCGAGGACGCTGCGTCGCCGGACCGGCCGGGGAGTGACGCACTGCCCGCGCCTGACCGGCCGGCGAGACGTGCCAGCGCGCGCCGCAGGTGCGAGGGCTCGGCCGTGCCGGTGCGATGGATCTCGACCCCGGCCGGGATGCGCGCCTCGGTCGCGGGGTCGACGATGCGGTAGCCCGAGTTGGCGACGGTGACGACGACCGGCTCCCAGCCCAGCGCGGGGAGGTAGGTCACGTGCTTGAGGGTGCGCTCGACGCCCACGCCACCCACCGGCGGGAAGAAGTAGGCGATGAGCAGGACGCGACGCATCGGTCAGGTGGCCGGCTGGCGGCGCACGCGGTCGCGGAGCTCACGCACGCCATCGCCCAGGCGCCCGACCTCGGCGCGCGTCGGGATCACGTAGTCGAGCGGTCGGCGGCGCGAGAGGCGGGCGGCGACGATCACCAGCATCGCGGCGTGAGCGGTGTACGAGATGAGGCTGGCCAGCGCGGCGCCGATGATCCCCAACGGCGGGATGAGCAGGAGGTTGGCGACGATGTTGATCACCAGGTTCGCTCCCGATGCCCAGGCCACCGACAGCGGCAGGCCCAGGCCGCCGATGTAGCCGGCCAGGACCTTGGAGATCGAGAGCGCCACGATGCCCGGCATGAGGACCAGGAACGGCGCGATGCTGCCGACGAAGTCGGGCAGCAGGACCAGCACGGCCAGGTACGCGGCCGGGATCAGGGCCACGACGGCCAGCGCGGTGATGAGCACCGTGAAGCGCGACACCTGCGGGGCCAGCTGATCGGCGGCATCGCGCTCCATGCTGGCGATGCGCGGGTAGAACACGGTGCTGACCGAATCGGGGATGAAGAACGTCAGCTCCGCCAGGCTGACCGCGAACGTGTACAGGCCGATGAGCCCGGCGTCGCCCACCATGGCGTTGAGGAGCAGGACGTCGGAGCGGTAGCTGAAGTAGCCGGTCACGCTGGCGGGATAGATGCGGATCCCGTAGCCGGCGACCTGCGACAGGCCGATGGCCGGCCGGGCGGGCCCGGCGGCATCCTCGCGAACGGCGCGGTTGAGCTCGACGCTGGTGGCGATCGCGGCCAGCACGGCGACCGTGACATAGGCGATCAGGGCCCCCGCGACGCCGAGGCCGGCGACCCCGACCAGGAGGATCAACAGCCCGAGCATGAGCACCGATTGGCCCACCAGGATGAAGTTGTACGTCCGGAGCCGCTGCCGGCCGATGAGCGTCGACCCGGCGAAGGCCGCGACGAGCTGGAAGGGAAGCGACGCCAGGGCGACGATGATCAGGTCGCGCGGCGCGGTGGCGAAGATGGTCGGCCCCAGCAGGGGCAGCATGAGCAGGGTGCCGCCCACGAACACCAGTGACAGCAGCACCGTCAGGAGCAGCCCAAGACGCCGCAGGTCGGCGAGGGACCGGCCGCGACCGGCGAAGAAGCTCATCGCCGAGGGGAGCCCGAGCTGGCCGAGGGCCATGAGCATCCCCGGTACCAGGAGCAGGGTCGCGTACTGTCCCCGGCCCTCGGCGAGGAGGATCCGGGCGAGCAGGAACGAGATCGCCATGCTGATCGCGAAGCGCGCCACGCGCGTGGCGAAGACGCCGGCCACCCGACGACCGAACGGTGTCCGCAGGGTCATCGGCGGCCGGCGGCCAGGCGTCGGTAGAGGTGCTCCATGCGCGCCATGTTCGCCTCGTAGTCGGCGGTCTGCACGACGTGGGCGCGCAGGCGGTCGCCCATCTCGCGACGTGCGTCGGGATCCATGGCCAGCGCGCGTTCGATGGCCTTCGCCGTCGCCGCCACGTCGCCGACCGGTGCCAGCAGCGCCTCGGTGGCCGGATCGATGTCGAGCAGGACCGGCGTCACCGCTGGCAGGTCGCTGGCCACGATCGGCCGGCCGCAGGCCATCGCCTCGAGCAGGGTGACCGGGAAGCTGTCGGTTTCCGGGACCGACACCACGACGTCGGCGAGGCGGAGCAGTGCCGGCAGCGCGTCGTGCGCGACGTCATCGAGGATGCGCAGGTCGTCGCCAATGCCGGCCTCCGCCGCCCGCCGACGGACGAGGACGAGCTCGGCCGGATCGGCCCCGCGCGCGCTCATCACGAGCACCATGCGCCGTCCCCGCGCCGCGACGGCGGCAACGGCGTCGACCACGGTCACCTGGTGATAGAGCGGGCGGATGGACCGTGGCGAGAGGATGACCGCGGCGTCGCCGATCGCGAGCCGCTCGGTCAGCGCGATGTCCGGTGGGCCAGGCGCGAAGGCGACGGTGTCGACCCCGTGGTGGATGAGCTGGATCCGTTCGGCGCGGGCGCCGGCACGCAGGGACGCGGCGCGCATCCCCTCCGACGATACGGTCACGAGGTCCGCGGAACGGAGCGTGAACCGGTTCCACCATCGCGTGCGCACCGCGCGGGACGGAGCGCGGAGGATGTCCGAGCCCCACGGTGAGACGGCGAGTGGATGGAAGCCCGACAGCGCGGCCTGCCATCCGAAGCGTCGGACGAAATGTGCGTGCAGGACGTCGGGGGCCAGGCGGCGCAGCAGGGCGCGCAGCTCGCGGCGGCCGGCGAGCATCGAGACGACGGGGATGCGGCCTGGGTGCGCACGGTAGCGGTCGACGGTTACACCTGTCGGCAGGCCGTCCGTGGGCGCGTCGAACGGGTCGAGCAGGTGCACGTCGTGGCCGCGGCCGGCGAACCAGGCGATCCAGCGCTGGGTATGGACGCTGCGCGGGTCGGCGATGAAGGCGAGGCGCAGGCGCTGGCCGCTCGGCACCGCCGCGTCAGTGGCGCTCACCGGCGTCGCGTCGGGCATCGTCGGAGTATGGCGCATGCCGCGGCCGGCTCGTGA
>JAICQM010000071.1 GCA_025937875.1 Chloroflexota bacterium | reverse complement strand
GCAGTGGGTCTCGCAGGGCGCCGGGCAGACGCGCCCCAGGATGGCCGGGAACGGCAGCGACCGCTTCAGGATCCGCGTCGCCTCCTCCCAGTTGCCGAGCGTGTTCTGCTTGAGGTAGCCGGGGATGTCGACCCGGGTCGGACACTTGAACTGGCAGGGCGGCAGGCAGTACGCGTCGTGGTCGCTGAAGATGAGCTCCAGCACCATCCGGCGGTTCTCGATCAGCCGCTCCGAGTGGGTGGTGATGACCATCCCCTCTTCGATGGTCGTGCCGCAGGAGATGGGCGTGTTCTCCTGGCCCTCGACCTCGACGACGCAGATGCGGCAGGCGCCGTAGGCGGCCAGCTTGGGCTCGTAGCACAGGGTCGGGACGTCGATCCCCAGCACCCGGCAGGCCTGGAGGATGGTCTGGCCCTCCTCGGCCTCGACCTGGGTGCCGTTGATGGTGACGCCGATCTTGCGGGTCCCCGGCACCATGGGCCACAGCGGCGTGTAGTCCTCGACCCCGCCCGGGCCGTGGCCGTTGCCGTTGGAGTGACCGTTGGTCGTGCCGAACGCCATGGCCCCTACTCTACCGATGCCGCGCGGTTCATGCGTCGCTGCCGATCAGCGGCATCACGTCCAGGGGCGCGCAGGCACCCGCCAGGCAGACGCCGCGCTCGGCATGCGCGCGATATTCGTCGTCGAAATGCTCCAGGGTCGTGAGCATCGGTCCGGGCGCGCGCGCCTCGAGGTGGCAGAGCGCGGTGTCCGACATCTTGCGCGCCAGCTCGCGCAGCAGCGTGAAGTCGTTGGGCCGCGGCGTGGCGGCCAGGATGCGATCCAGCGTCTCGACCAGGCGCAGGGTGCCGATGCGGCACGGGACCGCCTTCCCACACGCCTCGCGGGCGCTCACGTCGAGGAAGAAGCGCGCGGTCGCGACCATGCAGGTCGCGCCATCGGTCACCAGCACCGTGCCGGAGCCGACCGTGGCCCCGACCGCGGCCAGTGTGTCGAAGTCGTAGGCGACCGTGTCGAGCGACCCGGCCTCGACGGCACCGCCGCCGGGCCCGCCGACGAACAGCGCCTTGGTGCTGCCGCGCATGGCGCCCGCCTCGGACAGCAGGCCCAGCAGCGGGGTGCCCATCGCGACCTCGACGAGGCCGGGCTCGGCGACCTTGCCGAGGACGGTCACCAGCTTGGTGCCGGGGCTGGACTCGCTGCCGGCGCCGGTGAAGGCCTCGGCCGAATGGTTGAGGATCCAGGCCGCGTGGGCCAGCGTCTCGCCGTTCTGGACCACGGTCGGCTGGCCGTGCAGGCCGCGCTCGGTCGGATACGGGGGCCGGATGACCGGCATGCCACGGTCGCCGGAGAGGGCGGCGATCAGCGCCGTCTCCTCCCCGTGAACCATCGACGTCGAGCCCTCCCAGACCGATACCTGGACGCTGAAGTCGGTTCCCAGGACGAGGTAGCCCGCCAGCCGCGCCGCCGTCGCCTCGGCCACCGCGGTCCGCAGCCGCTCGATCGCCAGCGGCCAATCACGCCGCACCGCGATCACCGCCTCGGAGGCCCCGGTCGCGAAGGCGGCCAGGATGAGGCCCTCCAGCACGAGGTGCGGATTGCCCTCGGCCAGGGCCCGCTCGCCGAGCGCGGTGGGGTCGCTGCTCATCAGGTTGGCGACCACGATCTTGCGGTCGGCGGCCGTGGCGCGGGCGGCGCGCCACTTGTCGGCGGTCGGGTAGCCGGAGCCCCCGCGCCCCCGCAGGCGCGCGCGCTCGATCTCGTCGATCACCCCCTCCGGGCCGAGCTGCTCGACGGCGCGGGTCACGCCGGCGTAGCCGCCATGCTCGGTGTAGCTGGCGATGCTCCCCGGATCGATGCGCCCGATGTCGGTCAGGAGGCGCTTCTCGCCGCCCGCAAGGATGCGGATCTGGGGCGAGATGCCGGTTCCATCGCCCGCGGCCTGCGTCACGCGGTCACCCCGGCCCGTGCGCGGCGCCGATCCTCGACCAGGTGCGCGGCGTGGTCGGCAGCGATCGGCCCGTACACCAGCGTGTCGATCCGGACCGCGGGCGCCAGTGCCCCGGCCCCGACGTCGGTCGCGGTCTCGAGGGTGAAGGCGCCGTCGGGCGTCGTCTCGCCGGGGCGGATGCCGAGCTCGCGCTCGAAGCTGGCCAGCAGGGCGTCGCCGCCGGCGAAGTGGCAGGCGGCGCAGGTGCAGACGGTGACGACGTGGCCCTCGGCGGGGAGGAGGCGGAAGCCGCCCATGCCGGCGGCGCCGAACACCTGCGCCCAGTGGATGCTCATCCGGTCGCTGACGAGGCGCAGCGCGCGCTCGGGAAGGTATGCATAGCGCTCCTGGATGGCGGAGAGGATGCCCACCAGGGCCTCGGGACGCGCGCCGAAGCCGTCGACGACGCCGGTCACCCAGTCGCCGTCGATCGCCTCGTCCCAGCGGGCCGGATTGCGCATCGGGCGGGCCGGCAGGCCGGAGCGCCGGTAGGCGTTGGCGTCCTTGCGCTCGTCGTAGATCTCCGGCATGCCGTACCGGATCCGGTTGCCCTGGGAGTCGAAGCCGGACATGTCGATGGCCTCGACCGGGCACACCATGGCGCACTGGAAGCAGACCTCGCACTTGTGCTCGCCGAGGGGGTCGTAGATCAGGTCGAGGCGGCCCCTCCATCGGTCGGGGATCTGCGGGCGCTGCTCGGGGTACTGGCGGGTGACCTTGGGCGAGAAGAAGTTGCGCAGGGTGGTCGCCATCCCCTTCGCGATGCCGGAGCCCGGGATTGCCATGCGATACGCCCTCGCCCTACAGGTTCAGCCAGACGACCGCGATGGCCGTCACGAACAGGTTCACCAGCGCCAGCGGCAGGAGCACCTTCCAGGCCATGCCCATCAGCTGGTCGACCCGCACGCGCGGCAGGGTGGCGCGCATCCAGATCGCGGCGAAGACGAACAGGTACGTCTTCAGGAAGAACCAGAAGATGCCATACAGCGTGCCCAGGAAGCCGGACAGCTCGGCGGGGAACGGCCACGGCGCCAGCCAGCCTCCGAAGAAGAGGCTGGTCATGATCGCGCTCATGATGAACAGCGACACGTACTCGGCGAAGAAGAAGAAGCCGAAGCGCATGCCCGAGTACTCGGTGAACGGGCCGGCCACGATCTCGCTGTCGGCCTCGACCATGTCGAACGGGGTGCGGTTGATCTCGGCCAGCGACGCGATGTAGAAGATGCCCCAGCCGACGAACTGCCAGATGAACAGCCAGCCGTGGTCGCGCTGCCAGTGGATGAGCTCGGTGAAGTTGAGCGTGCCGGCGAGGACCACGGCGCCGACGACCGAGAGCGTCAGCGGGATCTCGTAGCTCACCATCTGGGCCGCGCTGCGCAGGCCGCCGAGGAGCGAGTACTTGTTGTAGCTGGCCCAGCCGGCCACCAGCAGGCCGACCACCGACAGGCCGATGATCGCGAAGAAGTACACGATCCCGATATTGAAGTCGGCGGCGATGGCGCCCGGCGCGAACGGGATCACGAGCATGCTCATCGCGGCGGCCATGAACACCATCCACGGCGCGATGGTGAACGTCGCGCGGTCCGCCTTGTCGGGGATCTGGTCCTCCTTGGCCAGCACCTTGAAGCCGTGGATCGTGCTCTGGAACATGCCGCTCGGGCCGACGCGGTTGGGACCGATGCGCAGGTTCATGCCGGCGATGACCTTGAGCTCGAGCTGGATCACGATGAAGGCGGTGGGCACGGTCAGCAGCAGGATCAGGGTCGTGGCCAGCACGAAGCGGCCGATCCCCAGCAGCAGCTCGACGTCCATCTACTTATCGACCCCGCCCATGATCGGGTCCAGGCTGGCCATGATGGCCATCGTGTCGGCGATGAGGTGGCCGGGCATGAGGACCGGCATGACCTGCAGCGAGACGAAGCTGGGGTCGCGCATCCGGAATCGGTACGGGGTGGGGCCGCCGTCGCTGATGGCGTAGACGCTGTACAGGCCGCGCGGGCTCTCGATGGCGGCGTAGGCACGTCCCGGCTTGGGCCGGATGATGCCCGGCACCTGGGCCTGGACCGGGCCGTGCGGCATCTTGTCCATGATCTGCTCGATGAGGTGCATCGACTGCTTGATCTCGGCGATGCGCTGGAGGTAGCGGTCGTACACGTCACCGTGCTCCTGGACGATGGGCGTGAACTCGAGCTCGTGGTAGGGCGGGTAGGGATGCGCGCTGCGGACGTCGAACGGCACGCCGCTGGCCCGCAGGTTCGGCCCGGTGACGCCCAGGTTGATCGCCTGCTGGCGGCTGATGACGCCCATCTTGCGGGTCCGCGCCCGGAAGATCTCGTTTCCGGTCAGGAGCGCCTCGTTGTCCTTGACGTTCCGCAGCTCCTTGGCATGCCAGGCACCGAGCCGCGACAGGAACTCGTCGTTGACGTCCCAGTTCACCCCGCCGACGCGGAAGAAGTTGAACAGCATCCGCTGGCCGGAGATGGCGGCCAGCATCTCGACGACCTCGTCGCGATTGATGAAGCCGTAGAGGATGGGCGTCAGGGCACCGATGTCGAGCGCCAGGAATCCCATCATCAGACCGTGGCTGAAGACGCGGTTCAGCTCCACCACCAGGGCCCGGATGTACTGCGCCCGCGGCGGCGCCTCGATCCCGTACAGCTTCTCGAATGCGAGCGCGGGCGCGTGCTCGTTGTGCATCGCCGACATGTAGTCCATCGGGTCGACGTAGGTGAGCACGGTCGTGTAGGTCGCGTTCTCGCTCAGCTTCTCGATCCCGCGATGCAGATAGCCGAGCACGACGTCGAGATCGGTGACGACCTCGGAGCGGACCTTCAGCACGAGCCGCATGACGCCGTGGGTCGACGGGTGCTGTGGACCCATGTTGACGAGCATCTCGCCCTCGCCGAGCGTGTATAGCTCTCGTTCACGCTCCGTCTGCGGTGGGCGATCCGGGATGCTGACCGTGTCGAAGCCGAAATACTCCCCTCCCGGCGAGGCGATCGGCGCCGGAATCATGCCGGCCGCGGTGCGCAGGCGCGCCTCCTCGGCGGCGTCGAGGTCGATCGGGTCGCGGACCCGGCCCTCCCGGGGCTCGGTGGCGGTCATCGGGGCCGGCTCTTGTCGGCGTCGGTGACGCCGGCCTCGACCGTGGATGGCTCCGGCTGCTCCCCGGCCGGGTCGGCGACCACCGCATCCGCCTCGGGCAGGGCCCCGGCGGCAGCCAGCGGATTCAGCGGGCCCAGGGCCGCGAAGCGGGTCAGGTCCCAGGTCTCCGGGCGCTCGAGCGGGTTGATGCCCGCCGCCGGGGAGTCGGCGGCGTCATCGGGCAGGAGGAAGTCACGCCGCTGGGGGAACGAGCGGTAGTCCGGCGACATGTAGATGCGTCGCAGGTCGGGATTGCCCTCGAAGACGATGCCCATCATGTCGTACATCTCGCGCTCGTGGAACATGGCGCCCTCCCACAGCGGCGTGATGGTCGGGATCCTCGGATCGGCGCGGTCGACCTTGGCACGGACACGCAGCCAGGCCGGATGCCGGTCGGAGTACAGGTGGTAAACGACCTCGAAGTGCTCGGTGGGGCCGTAGTCGACCGCCGCCGCATCGGCCAGCATCCAGAAGTCGAGGTCCTCATCGTCGCGCAGGGTGCGCAGGACCTCGACCACCCGCTCGGCGGAGATCCGGATCTCGACCGTGTCCTCGTCGGTCCACAGGGTGGACGCCGTCTCGGCCACGCGCTCGGTGAGCAGGCGCACCAAGGCGCCCGCGGCGGCCGGGGCGGTCAGCGGACGTCTCCTTCCCAGTTGAGGCGCTGCGGGCCGCGGTCGACGTACGTGCGCCAGTGGCCGCGCCGCTGCTTGACGAGCTCCTGGAGCCGCATCATCCCGTAGATCAGTCCCTCTGGACGCGGCGGGCAGCCGGGGACGTAGACGTCGACCGGCATGAGGCGGTCGACGCCCTGCACCACGCTGTAGCTGCGCTTGAAGCGGCCGCCGGAGGTGGTGCAGGTGCCCATCGCCACGCACCACTTGGGCTCCGGCATCTGCTCCCAGAGACGGACCAGCGGGCCGGCCATCTTGGTGGTCAGGGTGCCGGCCACGATGAGGACGTCCGCCTGGCGCGGGCTGGCGCGGAACGGGAACATGCCGAAGCGGTCGACGTCGTTGACGCTCGTCGCGGTGCTCATCATCTCGATCGCGCAGCAGCTGAGGCCCGAGAGGAGCGGCCACAGCGAGTTGGCGCGGATGAGATCGAGGACGTAGTCGGCCTTGGTCGGGATCACCTCCAGCAGGCCGTGGAAGCCGCCCTGGGGGTGCTCCTCCATCTGGAACGGCGCCAGCAGCGACTCGTCGTTCGCGGCGTCGGGAATGATGATCGGCTCGGCCGTCGCCGGGCCGGTGGGGTCCTTATCGGTCATTGCCATCGGAGGTCTCCCTTCCGCCATGCGTAGAGCTCGCCGAACATGAGGATCGCAAGGAAGATGCCCAGGATCACGATGCCCGCGATGCTCACCTGGCGGACGACCACGGCCCACAGGTAGACGAAGATGATCTCGACGTCGAAGGCCACGAAGAGCAGGGCGTACAGGTAGAACGCCAGCCCGAACCGGCTCCACGTGTCACCGATGGTGTCGATGCCGCACTCGTATGGCAGCCCCTTCTGCGGGCGGCTCCGACGATGCGAAAGCACCCAGGCCGCCAGGATCGTGCCGAACACGAACGTGGTGGCGGCGAACCCGAAGCCGATGACGTAGATGAGCCCGGTCTGGTCCATCTCCACTTCCCTGTGGCGAGGTCGCTGTGCTGGACCGATGCGCGCGGCACCGGTTCGAATGTCTCAGTAGGACGTCGCGCCCGAGCACGACGCACCCTCAGTCTAGCAGGGGTCCCCCGCCCGTTCCGGTGGTCGGAGGGCCTTGGCTCCAAGGCCTCTCAGCGGCCGACCCAGGCCGCGCCGACGAGGAGGCGCAACCCGTCGCTGACCAGGGCATGCCCTCCCAGCAGCACCGGGACCGATGCCTCGGCGGCCGCCCGGGTCAGCTCCGCCAGCCACGGCGTCGCGATCCTCGCGTGGTCGCCGAAGTCCGATGCAAACCGCTCCTCCTCGGGCGGCCAGGCCGCCGCATCGGCCGATCCGCCGCGCGCGGCCATCAGCACCCGCGTGTCGAGGACGACCGCGTCCCCCAGCGCGGCCAGCTCGGCGATCAGCTCCGCCGGCGACGTGCGCTCCATGAGCGTTGCCAGCAGCGAGCGGGGCACCGCGGTGCCGCGAGCGGAACGCATCCCGCGCTCCTCGACGAAGGCCCGGACGCGGCAGGCCGTCTCCGTCTCCAGGAAGGCGATCGTCGATGCCGGCACCCGGCCGGCCACCACGAGCTCCGCGTCGCGGTCGCGGATGACGGCCCCGAGGTCGTCCAGCCGCGGAACGTCGAGGCCACGCCCGCCGGGGAGCTGGGCCATGGCCAGGAAGCGCGCCACCGCTTCCGAGGGCCGGCGTCCGCCGGGGAGGGTGGCGGCGAGGCGCAGCAGGGCCAGGTCGAGGGGTGTGTCGACGTCGAAGCGTGACCAGGGAGCGGCCGCCAGGTCGCGGACGGCGAACCCGCCTGCCTCCAGGGCACGCACCGCCGCATTGTCGGTCGGGCAGGCCTCGAGCGCGGCCAGGGCGGCCTCGAGATCGCCGGCCACGACGAACGCATCGGTGCTGAATCGGTTGTTGCCGACCACCTCGCCCGCGATGGGCGACAGCAGGTCGTCGAGGGTACCCTCGCCGACCAGGGCCAACGAGCCGGCGCCGGCGTAGCCGATCGCGTCTACCGCGCCACCGCTGGCATTCAGTGCGGCGCGAGCGGCGGCGGCGAACCAGCGGCCCCAATGGAAGGAACCGCCGTCCGGCGGTCGCTCGGGGAGGAGCGGCGATACCGCGGCGCCGACGCGGGCGAGGCGCTCGCTCAGCTCACCGGCGAGGAGGCGCTGGCCGGTGGCGGCCACCGCGGCATGGGATCCGAAGGTGGCCTCCGCAGCCGCCTCCGACGGGTCGACGACCAGGACGAGCGGTGCCGGCCGCTCACGCATGGGCCGCCGCCAGGCGGTGCAGCTGCTCGAGATGCATCAGGTCGTGGATGCCGACGAAGGCCAGCCAGTCACCGTGGCGGAGGTGGCCGACGAGCGGGTGCGTCATCCGGCAGCGCTGCGTCTCGTGGCCGTGGATCGTGGCGGCCGAGCGAGCCATCGACGCACGGCTCTTGTCGAGCAGGACGCGCAGGTCGTCACGGGTCGCATCGGGGCGACCGGGAATCGACGGCGTCACCCGCGGCTCGCCGCCCGGCCACTCCCCGTCCACGTCCTGTGCGGCCCACGCCACGAGGAAGCGACGGGCGGCGGTGGTGTGGGCGAAGGCCTGCGCCGCGTTCCAGTCCTCCTCGCCACCGGGCGCGCGCAGCGCGGCATCGGGCAGGCGGTCGAGGGCGGCGGCCAGCTCGTCGGCGCACGCTTCCTGCTGGGCCAGCAGGCGTGGCGCATCGCCGTCGTGGACGCGCGGCCGCAGCTCGCGGCGCAGGGCGATCAGCCCGGATCGGCTCCAGTCGAAGGCGCGCCAGCAGGCCACGACGTCGGGCGCGCGATCTGCCAGGCGCGCCTGGCAATCGGTCCAGGCGTCGGCCATCGGTATCGGGCCTAGAGGCGTTCGAAGCGCTCGACCGGGAGGACGAAGACCGTCGCGCCGCCGACCTCCACCTCCACCGGGTAGGGCATGTAGAACTCGCCGGGCTCCATGATCGGCGGCATCGGGTTCACGAACTGCTTCCGCGAGTGGCAATTGGCGCTGATGATGCCGAGCACGTCGTTGACCTGGTCCTCCTCGACGCCGACCAGGATCGTGGCGTTGCCCTGCTTGAGGAATCCGCCCGAGCTGTGGAGGCGCGTGGCCCGGTACTCGCGCTCGAGGAGCGCGTCAACGAGGGTCGCGGCATCCTCGTTGTGCACGATCGCGGTGACGAGCTTCATGTCCGGACGGCTCCTTCGAGGCGGGACCGGCCGGCACCATCGCCGGACCGCTGCACCCCGCCATGCCGATTATCGCCGACCACCGCCAGCGAGCGAGCGCTCGTTGGCGACCTTGCGCCGATAGTGCATCCTGTCACCGCCATGCGACCGCGCCGCGGCCACCTCTTCTGGGGCATCACGCTCGTCCTCCTGGGGGGCGTGCCGCTCGTCGTGCGCGCCGGCCTCATCCCCGCCGAGTCGCTCTCCGAAGCCTGGCGGCTGTGGCCGGTGGCGCTCATCGCGGCCGGCGTGGTGCTCATCCTCTTCCGCCGCGCCGACGCGACGCTGGCGGTGGTGGTCGGAGCGCTGGCGATCGGCCTGATCGGCGGTACAGCACTGGCTGGCGGATCCACGATCTTCAACTTCTTCGACTGCGGCAACGAGAACGGCCCGGCGGCGGCCCGGACGCTCAACGAGGAGGGGACCTTCAATGCGCCGGCGCGCGTCGACCTCGACCTCAACTGCGGCCGCCTGGCCCTGACCACGGCGGATGGAGACGGGTGGTCGCTGGATGCCGCCTTCGATGGGCAGGAGCCACGCGTGGACGCCTCCGGTGATTCGCTCGAGGTCGAGGCGCGGGGTGGACCGCTCAACCGCCGCCAGACGTGGAACGTGGCACTGCCCGCAGACGGTGTCGCCGAGCTCAACATCGACACCAACGCCGGTGCCAGCGTCATCGACCTCGGGTCGGGGGCCATGGGGACGCTCGACGTGGAGGCCAACGCCGGCTCCATCGTGGTGCGGGCTGCGGAGGCGGACCTGGGTGGCCTGTCCGCATCGGTCAACGCGGGCAGCATCAGCGTCACGCTCGGCTCCCAGGCGCTCACCGGCGACCTGTCGGCGAACGCCGGCTCGGTAGAGCTGTGCGTTCCTGACGAGGTGAATCTGCGCATCGTCATGCAGGACAACAACATCACCTTCAGCCACAACCTCGATGACCGTGGCCTGAGCCGCGACGGCGACGTCTGGACGCGCGCCGGGTCGGGCGAGACGGTCACCCTCCAGGTCGAGGGCAACGCGTCGAGCTTCGACCTCGATCCCGAGGAGGGTTGCGAATGACGAGCGAGCAGCGCCCGGCTCGTGGCCGGCCGCAGGGCGGCCTCCTGGTGGGCGGCGTGTGGGTGATGGGCATCGGTGCCGTGTTCCTCGTGCGCGAGGCGTTCGGCTGGCCGTGGGGCGAGGCGTGGCCGATGTTCGTCATCCTGGCCGGTGCCGCCGCCTTCATCTCGCAGCTCGTGATGAACAGCGAAGGCCCGGGGCTGTGGGGCCTCGTCTGGCCGCTGGTGACGGCCGGGATCGGCGTGGTGCTGCTGCTCACGACAACCGGGCAGCTCGCCGTCT
>JAICQM010000156.1 GCA_025937875.1 Chloroflexota bacterium | reverse complement strand
GAGTACCACGTGGAGCGCTACCTGCGCGACGCGAAGCTCACCGAGATCGGGGAGGGGACCAGCCAGATCCAGCGCATGGTCATCGCCCGCAACCTCCTCGGCGTGCGGGCCATGTAGGGGACCGGGCCTGGCCCCGGGGCTGTGGCTGCATATATACGTATATACGGGGTCATCGGGGTGCGCCGCCGCCGATCCCCCAGGGCTGCGTATACGTATATACGGACCGCAGGCTGACGCCCGGAGCCCCCTACTTCTTCCGGTTGCTGAACTCGACCGACCAGCGCCAGGCCGATCCGTCCTCCTCGTTCCACCACGCCGTCAGCACGCCGGCCTCGCCGCCGGGGAGGATGACGATCGAGCCGAGGTCGGCGTCGGTTGGCCATCGGTCCTCGCGGGTGACCTGCTCGCCATCGAGGGCGAAGCGGGCCATGGGCTTGTAGCGCCCCGGACGGCTGAGGCCCTCGCCGCGGGCCACCACCCGGTCGTCGCCCTGGCGGACGGTGATCGAGACCTTGCGCGGCACCGAATGGACCCACACCACGTCGACCGGGTCGATCCGCGCCCGCGCGATGGGCAGGCCGGTCGCCCCGGCACCGGGGTACCAGACCTCCCAGGTGTGCAGCTCGTCGAAGGCCATGGGTCGAGGATACTCCGGCCCGACGTATATACGTATATACGCACGCGTCAGCCGGAGCGCGTCCCCAACGAACCCGCAAGGGCGACGAAGGCGTCGAGCGAAGTGGGATCGGCGAGGGAGCCGCGCGAGGCGGCGACGTCCGCCGGCGTCCCGCCCAGGATCCGCTTCACCGGCACCTCGAGCTTCTTCCCCGAGAGCGTGCGTGGCACGGAAGGCACGGCGAGTATCTCGTCCGGCACGTGGCGCGGGGAGAGTGACGAGCGCAGCTCGGCCACCAGGCGCCCCCGAAGCTCATCGGTGAGCGAAGCGCCATTGGCCAGGGCCAGGAACAGCAGCAGGTGGTCCGATTCCTCGAGGTGCACCACGAGCGAGTCGGCCACTTCGGGGAGTGCCTCGACCACCGCGTAGAACTCGGCGGTCCCGATCCGCACCCCGCCCCGGTTGAGCGTGGCGTCCGACCGGCCCGAGATGACGCACGAGCCACGGGAGGTGAACGTGATCCAGTCGCCATGGCGCCACGCACCGGGGAAGTCGGAGAAGTAGGCGGCGCGGTAGCGCGACCCCGAGTCGTCGCCCCAGAAGGCGACCGGCATGGAGGGCATGGGGGCGGTCAGCACCAGCTCGCCCTGCTCGCCGACCAGCGGCCGACCATCGGCGGAATACGCCTGCACCGCGCAGCCCAGGTGGCGGCACGAAATCTCGCCCTCCCAGACCGGGGTCAGCGGCGAGGCGCCGACGAAGGCGGTGCAGACGTCGGTCCCGCCGGAGACCGACTGCAGCTGGACCGATGGGGACACCGCCTCGTACACCCAGCGGAACCCCTCGGCCGGCAACGGCGCACCGGTCGAGCCGATCCCGCGCAGCGCCGACAGGTCGACCAGCGAACCCGGCGACAAGCCCTCCTTGCGGCACGCCATCAGGAACGGCGCCGACGTCCCGAAGAACGTGAACCCCTCGTCGGCCGCCAGCCGCCACAACGCATCCAGGCCAGGGGCCGTTGGCGCACCGTCGTACAGGACGATGGTCGCGTCCACCAGCAGCCCCGACACCAGGTAGTTCCACATCATCCAGCCGGTGGTGCTGTACCAGAAGAAGCGCGAGGACGGTCCCAGGTCGTGGTGCAGGGCGTGGATCTTGAGGTGCTCGAGCAGGATCCCGCCGTGCCCGTGGACGATCGGCTTGGGGAGCCCGGTGGTCCCCGACGAATAGAGGATGTAGAGCGGGTGGTCGAACGGGACGGCCTCGAAGGCGAGGGGCTGGCCATCGGTCTGGGCGAAGGCGTCCGACCAGTCGAGCGCGTCCGGCACATCGAGCCCCAGATAGGGGAGCACCACGGTGGCCTCCAGGGAGGGGAGGGCGTCGCGGATGGCGGCCACCTCATCGGTCCGGTCGACGCGGCGGTCGCCATACCGATACCCGTCAATGGTGAGGAGCACCTTCGGTGCGATCTGGCTGAACCGATCGACCACGCTTCGCGTCCCGAACTCCGGCGCGCAGCTGGACCAGATGGCACCGATGCTGGCGGTGGCGAGCAGCGCCACCACGGCCTCCGGCACGTTCGGCAGGTACGCGGCGACCCGATCGCCGCGAGTGACGCCCAGTCGCAGCAACCCGGCCCGGGTGCGGGCCACCGCGTCCCGCAGCTCCCCCCCGGTGAGCTGCTGCCGCTGCCGCGTCTGCGAATGCGCGATGACCACGACGTCGTCGTCCCGGCGCTGCGCCAGGCGCAGCGCATGCTCGGCCCAGTTGGGGCGCGCGTCGGGGAACCAGCGGGCGCCCGGCATGGTCGCGTCCGCCAGCGCGGGACCGGGATCCGTGCGCGAGCGCACGTCGAAATTGCTCCAGACCGATGACCAGAATCCGTCGAGGTCGCCGATCGACCAGGCCAGGAGGTCGTCGTAGGTCTCGAACCGCAGGCCACGCTCCCGCTCGAGCCAGTCGAGGTAGGCGCCGATGCGCGTGGTACGACGCGCGTCCGGCGCGGGGCGCCACAGGACCGGCGGAGCGGGGTCGGGCATGGGTGGCTGATGATGCCACGCCCTCATGGCGGCGGTATGCTCGGCGGCACCATGCCGATCCGCCGCCACGCCGTGCTGGTCGTGCTCATCCTGCTGGGGGTGACCGCGACGCCGGCCGCCGCCCTGGACGACACGCCGCCCGTGCCGCTGCCGGCCGAGCCGCCTTCGATCGAGCTGCCCGGCCTGCCGGCGTCGACGATCACCTTCGACCTCGAGGACGACGGGGTGCGGGAGCTGGTGCGCATCCTCCTGGACCCCAACCGCTCGCCGGGCATGATCGTCGAGGTTACCTGGGTCGACCGCCTGGAGGCGGGGGTCGTGCGCGTCGCGCGCAGCCTGCCGATTCGGCGCGACGCGAGCGTCGACGAGCAGCTGTCCGCGCTGCCGCGGCCGGATCGCAACAACACCCTGGCGGTCTCCGTCGGCGACCCGGCCAGCCTGCTGCTGATGCGGCGTGACGGTGAGCAACGCGTCGTGGTGGCGGCCGAGGGGAGCGGCGGAGGAACCGGGCGGCCGTGCTGCCTCACGCTGTGGGAGGTGGTGCCGGACGACGAGGACGGAGAGGCGCTCCAGCTGCGGCGGCTGGACGGGATTCAGCAGGAGGCGGCGGAGATCGCGATCGCCGACCTGGACGGCGACGGGACCGATGAGCTGGTTGCGGTCGAGATCGCCGACCAGGACGGCCCCGCCCTGCTGCGCGTCTATCACCCGTTCGAGGCGGGTGGCACGGACCTGGTGACGGTCCCGGTGGCGGGGATCGGCAACTTCCCGCAGCTGATGATGGTCGGTGAGACGGACGGTCGGGACGGTGATGACGTGCTCCTGGTCGCCGGGGGCCAGGCCGCCGAGTCCGAACCTCCGGTGGCACAGCTGGTCCGCATCACGGGCGACCCGGCCGCGCCGCGGATCGAGATCGCGGACCCGCTCCGCGAGGCGACGGTGCCGCTGGTGGTCCCCGCCGGTGACCGGATGCACCTGGTCCTCGCCGACCTGCTGGCCGAATCGACCAGCATCGCCTCGTGGCCCCCCGGTGGCGAGCTCCGGGTCGAACGGACCTTTCCCGAGCTCACCGGCTACCCGGTGGCCCAGCTGCAGGCCGATGGCGCCTCGCGGGTCGTCACGCGTGGCGTCCGCGACGGGATCACGGCCGCGATCATCGATGCGGAGGCCATGACCGTCGAAGACGTGGACCTCGACGTCGTGCCGATCGGTGGGTTGAGCGGCCTCGAGGACGTGTCGTTTCGGTACAGCGGGCCGGTGGTCGAGGCGACCGGGGAGGCGCCCAGCCGCGCGGTCGTGGACGGGACGCTCCTGGCGTTCGACGGCGATGGCGTAACCACGCAACCGGTACGCGACCTCCTCGGCCTCCAGGTGCGCGGCACGCTCGGGGCGGGTGGCGGCCTCATGGCCCTGGACCGCACGCTCTTCGCCAGCGGCCCATTCCAATCGTTCCAGGGCGGGTCGATCTCGGCCGATGCCACCGTCCTCGTCGACGCCGCCACCGTCCTGGGCACGGCAGCCGGCGGCGAGCTGGTGCCCGGGCTGCGCGGCGCGGTCCGCGACCCCGCCGATCCGACTCGCATCCTGACCGCCGAGCGCGCCATCGAGGTCCTGGTCGATGCGCCCGCCGGTTCCCGGGTGGCGGTGCACGTCGGCGCCAATGCCCCGTTCTACGAGGAGCTGAGCTGGACGCCGCTCGATGCCGGCACCACCCCCATCGTGGTCCGTCCCGGGTCAGACGATGCGGTCGTGCGCCTCGTGGTCGTGACGCCGACCGGGGCGGTCTACGCCTCCCGCCTGCGCATCGTCCGCCTGACCGACGATCCGACCCTGGTGCTCGACCCACCGGACGCCGCCTGGAGCGGTTCGGTCCCCGTCGGTGGCCAGACCGATCCGGGGGCCTCGGTCACCGTCGACGGCGCGCCGGTGGCCGTCGACGCCGACGGCCGATTCGCGACGACCGTGTCCGCCGGCCTGG
>JAICQM010000218.1 GCA_025937875.1 Chloroflexota bacterium | reverse complement strand
TCGGCGACGTGGATCGTCTCGGGCAGGATGTCGCGGCACTTGACCGCCAGCTCCTTGGTGTTGCTCGAGTTCTTGCCGCCGACGACGATCATGGCGTCGACCTCGCGCGCCAGCTTCACGCTGTCGTCCTGGCGGGTCAGCGTCACCGGGCAGACGGTGTTGACGACCCGCAGGTCGTGGCAGCGGCGCAGGCAGAAGGCGGCGAACTCCTCCAGCTTGTGAGGGAGGATGGTCGACTGCGACAGCACGCCGATCTTCTTGGTGCGCGGCACGCGCTCCCAGGTGGATCGGTCCATGTCGTCGACGACGACGTGCTTCTCGCCGGCATACGACCGCACGCCCTTGACTTCGGGGTGGTCCTCGTGACCGATGATGCACACGGTGTAGCCGGCCTCGGCCAGCTCCTGGGCGGCCTTCTGCGACTGGAGGACCCAGGTGCAGGTGGCGTCGATGACCTCGAGGTCCTCGGCCTTGCCGGAGAGCTTCTCCATCTCCGTCCGCGGGACGCCGTGGGCGCGGATGACGAGCGTGCCGCCCTCGACCTGGTCGGCGAGGTCGGCGGTGCGGATCCCGCGGTCGGACAGGTCGGCCTTGATGCCCGGGTTGTGGACCAGCTGGCCGAGCGTCGTGACGTCCTTGCCTTCCTCGCGGGCGTGCTTGGCCTTGTCGATTGCGAGGCGCACGCCATAGCAGAAGCCAGCCCGCTCGGCGATGCGGACCTCGGGACGGGTGACGGGCTGGGCCTGGGTGGTCATCGCCCCCATTCTAGGATCGCCCAGCTGAGCGGTCGAATGGGCGCGAGCTCAGCCCCAGCGGCCGCGCTGCTCCGGGGGCAGCAATGCGGCGATCTCGCGCATGATCCGATCCGTGCCGGCCGCCAGCGCCTCGCGATCCAGGCGCCCCTCCGGCTGGTGCTCGAGCGAGAAGGGCGGACCGATGCGCACCGTCATGGGCGTCCGATGCGGGAGGCGGCTCTTCCCCGGGAAGAGGCGCTGGGTGCCGGCGATTCCGACCGGCACCAGCGGGACTCCGGCGCGCATGGCGAGCAGGGTGGCGCCGGCCTTGCCCTCGCCGAGCCTGCCATCTCGCGAGCGGGTGCCCTCCGGGAAGATGGCGATCGGCTCGCCGTGGTGGAGCGTTTCGAGCGCGATCCGCTGCGAGGCGCGGTCACCCTCGCCGCGGCGGACGAAGAAGACGCCTGAGCGCTGTGCGAGCCAGCCGATCACCGGCCAGCGCTTCATCTCCTCCTTGGCCATGAAATGCAGCACGCGCCCGTGACGGCGGCCGAGCGCCCAGCCCAGGATCGGCGGATCGGCGAGCGAGGCGTGATTGCTGACCATGATGTAGCCGCCCTCGGCGGGAAGGTGCTCGTCGCCGATCACCGTCACCCCGCCCACCAGCCACGCCAGCCAGCCGACGATCGTGGCGCCCGGATTGAAGAACCAGGTCCTGCTCACCGATGGCTCCGGGCGGGTAGAGCGGCCACGATGGCCGCCACGCAGCCGGGAACGTCGAGCTCGCCGGTGTCGAGGACCAGGGCGTCGGGCGCGCGCCGCAGCGGCGCCACGGCGCGACCTGAGTCCGCCGCGTCACGGCGCTCGATCTCGGCGAGGTACGCATCCGCCCGCTCGGGCCGCCCCATCTCGGCCGCGCGGCGCGCGGCGCGCACCGGGGCCGAGGCGGTCAGAAAGACCTTCAGCGTGGCGTCGGGGAGCACCACGGTCCCGATGTCGCGGCCGACCATCACCGTGTCGCCGCGACGCGCCGCGGCGCGCTGGACGTCGAGCATCGCGTCGCGGACCGGTGCATGTGCCGAGACACGGCTGACGGCGCGGTCGACGCGCGGGGTGCGCACCGCATCGGTCACGTCGCGGCGGTTGAGCAGGACCGTCTCGAGGCGGCCGATCTGCGTCGGACGCGGCTTGCGCACCGCGATCTGGACGCGGCGCGCGAGGTCGCCGAGTGCCACCGCGTCGTCGAGGTCGAGGCCGGCCTCCAGCGCGGCGAGGGTCAGGGCCCGGTACATGAGCCCGGTGTCGACGAACGTGGCATCGATGGCCTGGGCCACGGCGTGGCCGACGGTGCTCTTGCCGCTCCCCGACGGCCCATCGATGGCGACCGTGAGGTGGCCGGCTCGACGCGCCACCGGGGCGCTCGACCCGGCGCCGGCCAGCGACTCGACCTCGTCGGCGCGCAGCTCGCGCCACTGCCCCGAGCGCAGGCCGCCGAGCGTGAGGCTGCCGACCCGCGTCCGGACCAGGCGCCGCACGCGATGGCCGACGGCGGCGAACAGGCGTCGCACCTCGCGCTTGCGCCCCTCCCCCACCCGCACCCGTACCCACGTCCCGCGCTCGCCGCGGCCACGCGCCACCTCGCGCGGCGGGGGCCGGCGCTCGGCGCTCAGCAGGCGCGCCACGCCATCGTCGAGCTCGACGCCGGCCAGCAGCGCCTCGATCTCCTCGGCGGTCGGCAGGTCGGCCAGCAGGACGGCGTACTCGCGCTCGACCCCATAGCGCGGATGCAGGACCCGGTTGGCCCACGCGCCGTCGTTGGTGAGGATCATCAGCCCCTCCGAGTCGGCGTCGAGGCGGCCCGCCGGCCACAGGCGTCCGCCATGGACCCGCGCCGGGACGAGATCGACCACCGACTGCCGCCCACGCTCGCCGCGGCTCGACGACAGCAGGTCGGGGGGCTTGTGGACCGCGTAGTGGACCGATGCCTCCGCCGCTCCCACCGGCCGCCCGTCGAGCTCGACGCGGTCCGTCGTCGGGTCCGCCTTGGTCCCGAGCTCGGCGACGCGGCCGTTGACCCGCACCCGTCCGGCGGCGATCAGCTCCTCGGCCCCGCGGCGGGAGGCGACGCCGGCGGCGGCGAGCAGCTTCTGG
>JAICQM010000237.1 GCA_025937875.1 Chloroflexota bacterium | reverse complement strand
GACCGTGCCGTGGCGTTCAACGCCCTGCGCGCCGGTGGCGCGGTGCTGGTTCCCGAGCCCATCGCGCGACGCGACGGGGTCGCGGTCGGTGACCTGCTGGAGATCGGTGAGCCGGGCGCCGCCCCGGCCACGTTCAGCGTGGCCGGGGTCATTGCCTATACCTTGCCGGCGCGGTCGCCGGACGGGGCGCTCGTCATCTCGTTGGCCGACGCAGCGACCCACTTCGGCGCCACCACCGCCGGCCTGTGGGCCATGGTGCCCGAGCCGGGCGTCGCACCCGCCGCGTTCCGCAGCGCGGTCGCCGACACGGCCCGCTCGCTCGCCGCCGAGCCGATCGACGCCACCCAGCTGGCCGGGGAGCTGGCACGCTCGCTGGACCGGCTCATCGGCCTGTTCGACGTCCTGGCCCTGGTCGCGGTCGCCGTGGCGGCGGCGGGCATCGTCAACGCGCTGTCGGTGGGGGTGGTCGAGCGCGCGCGGGAGATCGCCATCCTGCGCTCGCACGGCATGACCGCGAGCCAGGTACAGGCCATGGTCGTGTCCGAGGCATCGATCCTTGGCGCGGTGGGGGGCGTGCTGGCGGCGGCGGTGGGCCTCGGCGTGGCGTGGGTGATGACCGAGGCCGGCGCGCCGCGCGACTTCGCCGCCGGCCTCAGCGTGCCCTGGGCGCTGCTGGTGGTCGTGATCCTGCTCGGTACCGGCGTCGCGGCCATCGCCGGCATCTACCCGGCGCGACTCGCCGCCCGGCAGCCGATCGTCGGCAGCCTCAAGCACTTCGAATAGGAGACGGATCCCGCAATGGCACCCCCCACCCGCTTCTGGCAGGCCCAGCCCAGCCGCCTGTTCGTTGGCCGCCTCGCGACCGGCAGCGACCTCGTCGAGGAGATCGAGCGCACGTGCGCCGAGCAGGGAATCCTGGCCGGCGAGGTCACCGTGGTCGGCGCGGTCCAGCAGGCCGCCTTCGCCTACTACGACCAGGCCGCGCTGCGCTACCTGGAGCTCGCCTCCGAGACGCACCACGAGCTGGCCGGGTTCGTCGGCAACATCTCGATGCGCGACGATCGGCCGTTCCTGCACGCGCATGCCAGCTTCGCCGACGAGGCTGGCGGGACGGTGACCGGACATCTGCTGCGCGGCTGCACCGTGTGGGTCGCGGAGGTGGTCATCCACGAATGGACCGATGTCTCCCTCGTCCGCACCCACGACGACGCCACCGGGCTCGCGCTGTGGTGACGGCATGCTGAACTGGCTGCGCCGTCGCTTCGCGATCCTCGAGCGACGCTGGATCCGCGATCCGGAGGAGCGCACCGAGCACCAGGAGCTGGTCCGCGAGCGCATGCCACACCCGGACATGGCGCCACCGACCGTTACCGATGCACCACCGTCCACCGACGAGGTGGACGCCGGCCGGGCCTGAGCGCACGCCAAGCGTCCTGCCGCCGCGCACCATTCGGGCCATACCGCGGCGGCGGCCCTCGCCCGACGATCGGAGGAAGCCGGCGCGGCTGCCCCGCATCGGCTCCACAACCGGAGGAGCGCATGCGCGACGCGATTGCCCTGCTGGCCGGCCTCGTGATCAGCCTCATCGGTCTGCTGGTGGTCCTGGCGAGCACGCTGGACCTGGTGGGGGTGGCGGTGATTGGAGGGGGGATGGCGGTGGCGCTCGCCGGCCGATCCGCCGGCACCATGCGGGACGGGCGCCCGTAGCTCAGCCGATCGAGGCCGCCCTTCCCATCGCCTGTCGAGCCTAGGATGGGCGGCGTGACGCGAACCGCGTGGGGAAGCGCGCTCTTCTTCCTGGTGGCGCCCGCGGTGGTAGCGGGTGCGGTGCCATGGTTCATCACTCGATACGCCGGCCTCGTCGAAGCGCCCGTCGCCGTGCTCGGACTGGTGGTGGTCGCGCTCGGGCTCGTGGCGCTGGTCGCCTGCTTCGTGCAGTTCGTCCGTGAAGGGCGCGGCACGCCGGCGCCGATCGCGCCGACGGAGAAGCTGGTCGTGGGAGGGCTGTACCGGTGGGTGCGGAATCCGATGTACCTCGCGGTGGGCGCGATGATCCTCGGGCAGGCGGTCGCGTTCGCCAGTTTCGGGGTGCTGGTCTGGTTTGGGCTGTTCGCCGTGGCCGTGGTGTCGTTCGTGACGGCGTACGAGCAACCAACGCTGCGCAGCACCTTTGGTCCCTCGTACGCCGCCTACTGCCGCGCCGTGCCGGCGTGGTGGCCGCGGCTCACGCCGTGGGACGGGCTGAGCGGCTCGTCAGCCGCCGATTCAGATCGATCGAGCGAATGAGCGCAGCGCGTAGCTCGTAGGATCAGAATGCCAGGGCAGAGACGAGCCGATGGTCCGGCGTGACCTTCGTTACGCTCGTTGCGTTCGTCGCCTTCGTCCCTGGCTGTATGTCGCCGCCTGACGCCGCCCGGCGTAGCTCGG
>JAICQM010000176.1 GCA_025937875.1 Chloroflexota bacterium | reverse complement strand
GTCACGGTCGAGTAGGCAACGAGCCGCCTTGGCGCGCCACGAGATCGGCATCGACCTGATCGACATTGACCGGATCGCCGCCGTGCTGCGGCGTCACCCGGACCGCTTCCGGCACCGCGTCCTGACCGACGCCGAGCGCGCCTATTGCCGTAACCGCGTCGAGCGCATCGCCGGCCGATGGGCGGCGAAGGAGGCCATCAGCAAAGTGCTGGGCCTGGGCGTGCGCGGTGTCGGCTGGCGCGAGATCGAGATCCTGCCCAACCGGGCCGGCGCCCCGCAGGTCACGCTGCACCGGCGCGCGGCCCGTCGCGCGGAGGCGCTCGAGCTCGACGAGGTCAGCGTCTCCATCTCGCACGAACGCCACCTCGCCGCCGCGGTCGCGGTGTCGCACCGCCGGGACGACTAGCGCCATGACGATCGCCGGGATCGGTCAGCGCTGGGTGGCCGAGCGGCTTCCCGAGCGCCCCGCGCACGCGCACAAGGGCACGTTCGGACGGGTGCTCGTCGTCGCCGGCTCGCGCCAGTACGCAGGTGCGGCCCTCCTCGCCGGCCTCGGCGCGGCCAGGGCGGGCGCCGGGCTGATCAGCCTGGCAACGTCGGAGTCCGTCGGCCTTGCGCTCCTTGGCCAGGTGCCGGAGCTCACGATGCTGCTGCTCGACGAGGAGGCCCCCGGTCTCGTGGCACCCGGCGGCTGGCGCCGACTGGCATCCGAGGTGCCGACGTACGACGCGATGGTGGTGGGGCCCGGCCTCGGCCGCCAGCCGGCCACGTGGCGTCGCCTGCGCGGCCTGCTCGGCTCGCTCGACGTGCCGACCGTGGTCGACGCCGACGGCCTCAACGCGCTCGCCGAGCAGGACTCGTGGTGGCGGTCGCTGCCGCCGAGCACGGTCCTGACCCCGCATCCGGGAGAGTTCGCGCGCCTCGCCCGCCGCCGCGCCGACGATCCGTTGCCCGACACCGACGCCGCACGCGCCGAGGCCGCCAGGGCGGCGGCCGTGCTGTGGAAGCGGGTCCTCGTCCTCAAGGGCGCCAACACGGTCGTCGCAGACGCCGACGGGAACCTGCGGCGTTCAGATATCGCGACCCCGGCCCTCGCCACCGCCGGCAGCGGCGACGTCCTGGCCGGCGTCATCGGCGCCTTCCTGGCGGCGGGGCTCGAACCCTTCGCCGCTGCGTGCTGTGGGGTCGCGGTGCACGGCGCCGCCGGGCTTCTCGCCGAAGACCGCATCGGGCGGGCCGGCGTCATGGCCAGTGACATCGCCGGCCTGCTGCCGGCGGCGATCGAGCAGCTGCGGAGCGGCCGATGACCGCCATCAGTCGCCATCGGGCCTGGGTCGAGGTCGACCACGGCGCCATCCGCCACAACCTGGCCCGGCTGCGTGACCTCGCCGGCCCCGGCGTCGCGGTCATCGGCGTGGTCAAGGCCAACGCCTACGGGCACGACGAGGTACCGGTGTCGAGGACGCTCGTCGATGCCGGGGTGGAACGCCTGGCGGTCGCGACGCTGGACGAGGGGCTCAGGCTGCGCGACGCCGGGATCGATGTCCCGATCGTGGTGCTGTGGGGCATCGGCGAGGCGGAGGCCGAGCCGCTGGTCGCCGCGGGACTGGAGGCGATCGTCTACCGTGCGGAGGACCTCGCGCTGCTCGGCGATGCGGCCGCTCGCGCCGGACGGCGCGCATCGGTCCATCTCAAGGTCGACAGCGGCCTGGGCCGCCAGGGGATCGAGCCGGAGGGCGCCGTCGAGCTCGGCGTGGCAGTGACCCGCCACCCCCGGCTCGCGCTGGCGGCGACCTTCACCCATCTCGCCGTCCCCGGCGACGACGTCGCCTACACCGACATGCAGCTCCTCCGATTCGCGCGCGCCCTGGACGGGATGCGCTCGGCGGGAGTCGATCCCGGGCTGGTCCACGCCAGCGCCAGCGGCGGCATCCTGGCCGGCGCCGGCGCGTACGACGCCATTCGGCCGGGCGTAGCCCTCTACGGGCTGCTGCCGGCCGGCGGCGCGGATCGCGACCCGGGGCTACGGCCTGCACTGTCGCTGCGAGCGCTGCCGCTCCGCATCTTCGACCTGCCTGCCGGCGCCGCCATCGGCTACGGCCTGCGCTTCCGTGCCGCGCAATCGACGCGCATCGCGACGCTGCCCATCGGCTACGGCGACGGCTGGCCACGCAGCCACGTGAACAACGGCTGGGCGCTGGTACGCGGTGTGCGCGTGCCGGTCGTCGGGGCCATCAGCATGGACGGCATCACCGTCGACGTCGGCGAGGTGCCCGATGTAACCTACGACGACGAATTCGTCCTGATCGGCGAGCAGATGGGTGCCCGTATCACCGCCGATGAGGTCGCAGCCGAGCGGCGAACCATCAACTACGAGGTGACGACCGCGCTTCGGCGACGTCTCCCCCGGGTGCACCGGGGAGCGCAACCGGAGCGTGACGGCGCCGGAAGGACGGGCTGAAAGACTCCGTGACGCTCCCCATCGAGATCGACATCTGGCAGGGATCGATCGCCGACCTCGAGGTCGACGCGATCATCATCCCCGCCAACGAGAGCCTCTTCATGACCGGGCCCATCGGGGCGGCCGTCAAGCTGCGCGCCGGCGATGGGGTCGAGCTCGAGGCCGTCGACCAGGGTCCGGTCCCGACGGGCAGCGTCGTCGTCACCGGCGGAGGGCTGCTGGCCGCCCAGTGGATCCTGCACGCGGTCGCGGTGGGCCATGACCTGAAACCGGACCCGGGTCGCCTCGAATCCGCCATCGGTGCCGCCTTCGACGCCGCCGGCGCCCTCGGCGTTTCGCAGCTGGCCATGACGCCGCTCGGCATCGAGCGCGGCGTCTTCACGCCGGACGAGGCGGCGACCGCCGTGGCCCGCGTCGTGGCCGATCGTGCCGCACTGCTCGGGCGCATGCGTTCACTGGTCATCGCGGTCGCCTCTGCGGTGGAGGTCGCCGCCTACCGCGCCGCCCTGGCGGCATTGCAGTCGACCGCATGAGGCCGCCCGACCGGTCGCTGGCCACCGAGCTCGACGATCGCGGCCTGGCGGCGCCCGTCGACCTGCTCCTCGGTGCCCATCGCCCGCTGCGCCCGCTTCTCGCCGACCTGGCAACGTTCCTGGCCCCCCTCACCGGCCCCCTGCTCGGGGATCGGGTACGCCACATCCGCGCCGCGCTTGACGACGACGTCGCGTACGACGCGCTGCTGCGCCCCGACGGGGAACGCTAGGCATGCCGAACCTCGGCGAGCTCGCCGCTCGGCTCGTCGAATGGATCGGTGAGCTGGTCAATGCCTCGTCGCTGCGCCTGGGCGTGGCGCCCACGCTCGCCATCCTGGTCGTCCTCCTCGTGCTTCTCTCGCTCGTGGCGCGCCCGCGCACGCGGTGGGTGACGCGGGACGCCGGTCGCCTGGCCGGGCTGGGGCGCAGCATGGCGCTCGCCGCCGAGGGCGGGGCGGAGGCGTCCATCTCGCTCGGGACATCGGGCATTGCCCGCGCCACGTCCGCCGTCGAGCGGCTGCAGACGCTTGCCGTCCTGCCGCTGCTCGACCATGTCGCCCGTGGCGCCGCGCGCGCCGGCGTGCGGCTGCGCGTCACGACCAATGATCCGGTCGTCGCGCACCTGGCCGAGGGCGGCGTCGCGGACGCCCATGTGATCACCGGCACCCTCGAGCGTCGTGCGCGCTCGGGCGTCGAGTTCCTCGGCGAAGGCCGGCTCCCGGCCGCGGGCATCTCGCTGGGCGGCGACGGTCGTCGGGTGGCCGGATTCGTCCTGGGCGGCGTTGCGGACGAGGCGCTGCTGCTGTACGAGGGTCTCGCGCTGGGCCCGACCGGCGCGCGGGTGGGGAGCGCCGAGGTGGCGGAGGCGTCATCGGTCCTGCTCCAGGGCACCGGTACGCTCGTCGGCGCCGATCTGTTCGCCGCGCCGGCCGAGCTGCGGCCCGCGGGACACGCCCGGACCGCCGTCCTCGCCACCAACCGCCTCATCGGCCTGGTGGTGGTGGTCATCGGGCT
>JAICQM010000160.1 GCA_025937875.1 Chloroflexota bacterium | reverse complement strand
TCCCGCGCACGACCGATCGAGGTCACCAGCTACCGCAGCGAGACCGGCTACCGCGACCGGCGCCGGCCCGACGAGGTGCGCTTCGGCGTGGCGCTGGAACGCGACCTCGAGCGGCGCGACTTCACCGTCAACGCCATGGCCTGGCGACCGGCGGACCTGGAGACCGGCGACGGCGATCTGATCGATCCGCACGGCGGCCGGGCCGACCTGGCGGCCGGCATCCTGCGCGCCGTGGGCGACCCGGCGTCGCGGTTCGAGGAGGACGCGTTGCGCGTCCTCCGCGCGGTGCGCTTCGCCACCGGGCTGGGCCTGCAGCTCGAGCCGGCGACCGCGGACGCCATGCGGGCCGCGGCGCCGACGACGACCGAGGTCTCCGGCGAGCGGGTCCGGGACGAGCTGCTGCGGATCCTCGGCGATCCGGTGGCCCTACCCAGCCGGGCGCTGCGCCTGATGCTCGACGCCGGGGTGCTGGCGGCGGTGCTGCCCGAGCTGGCGGCGCTGGCGGGCGTCCCGCAGGGCAAGCCGTTATCCGGCGACGCGCTCGATCACTCGCTGCGCACGGTGGACGCCCTGCCGGCCGGCGATCCGGTCCTGCGCCTGGCGGGGCTGCTCCACGACCTGGGCAAGGCGGTGACGCTGGCGGACGGCCACTTCATCGGCCACGAGGAGGCTGGTGCCGAGATGGCCGCCGCGGTGCTGGACCGGTTGCGCCTGCCCCACGCCGATGTGGTCCGCATCACGCACCTCGTGCGCGAGCACATGTTCGCCTACGCCCCCGACTGGACCGATGCCGCCGTGCGCCGCTTCGTCCGCCGCGTCGGACCCGATGCGCTGGACGACCTGTTCGCACTCCGCGCGGCCGACAACCTGGCGTCCGGAGTGGCCGAGCCGGCTCGCGGTGGGATCGACGAGCTGCGGACCCGGATCGCCGAGGTGGCCGCGGCGGCGCCGCTGGCCACGCACCAGCTCGCCATCGACGGATTCGACCTGCAGGCGGCGCTCGGGCTGCCGCCGTCGCCGGAGATCGGCCGTCTCCTCGGCGAGCTGCTGGAGGCAACGATCGAGGACCCGGCGCTCAACGAGCGCGAGGCGCTCCTCGACCTGGCCCGGAGGCTCGCCGCCCCCGTGGACTGACGGTGCGGGGACGCACCGGCGACGTGCGCCATCGGGCGATTGCGGCGCTCGGCGGTCCGAAGGGGCGCTGCTACAATCGGCGGTCCCAACAGCGGGACGGAGGACCCCATCGGGCAGATGACCAGCGGGCGACGGGCGGCGCGCCTCGAACACCGGCTCACCAGCGCGAACGCGACCTCGAAGGATCTCGATGCGGCCGTTGCGCTCGCGGTGGCGCACGACCTGGCGGCGCTGACGGTGAGCCCGTGGCTGGTCAAGGCCGCGAAGCGCCAGCTCGGACGGTCGCGAATCCGGCTCGGCACGGTGGTCGCGTATCCGCATGGCGGCCAGCTGTTGAGCGTCAAGGCCTTCGAGGCCAGCAAGGCACTCGAACAGGGCGCCAGCCAGATCGACTTCGTCCTCAACGGCGGCGCGCTGCTCTCCGGCGACGACGACGCGGTCCTCAACGACATGCTCGCCGTCATCGACATGATCCACTCGGCGCTCGGCGTGGCGGGGGTCGTCGTCGAGGCCGAGCCGATGTCAGCCGACCATGTGCGACGGGCGTGCCGCATCGCCGAGCGGGCCGGCGCCGACTACGTCGTGACCGGTCCCGGCACCGGGACGGCCAAGGCCACCATCGAGCGGACCGGGCTGCTGCGGGACAGCGTCGGGCCGCGGGTCGAGGTCAAGGCCGCGGGACGCCTGCGCACCGTCGACCAGCTGCAACAGGCCGCGAGGGCCGGGGCGAGCCTGGTGGCCACCCGGCTGAGCGCCGAGCTCGCCCGCGCCGGCTCTGCCGCGTTGCGGCCCGTGGTGGTGGCGGCCGCCTCATGAGGATCCTCGTCGTCGGGGGCGCCGGGTACGTCGGCTCGACCACCGTGGAGCGCCTGGTCGCCGACGGCCACGACGTCACCGTCTACGACGATCTGTCGAGCGGCCACCGCGCTTCGGTCGTCGAGGGGGCCGCGCTCGTGATCGGCGACATCGCCGACCAGGGCCATCTGGAGCGGGTGCTCACCGACGGCGGCATCGACAGCGTGCTGCACTGCGCTGCCAAGTCCCTCGTCGGGGAGAGCATGGTCGAGCCGGGGCTCTACTACCGCAACAACGTTGCGGGCGGAGTCGCGCTGCTGGAGGCGATGCGCGCGGCGGGCGTCAACCGCATCGTCTTCAGCTCCACGGCGGCCGTGTACGGCGAGCCCCGCCGCGTGCCCATCGCGGAGGCGGATCGCACCGAGCCGATCAACCCGTACGGAGCCACCAAGCTCGCCTTCGAGGGTGCCATGCGCTGGTTCTGCGCCGCGCACGGCTTCCGCGCCATCAGCCTGCGCTACTTCAACGTCGCCGGCGCCACCGAGCGCAATGGCGAGGACCACGACCCCGAGACGCACCTCATCCCGCTGGTGCTGCGCGTCGCGGCCGGCGAGGCGAGCCACGTCCAGATCTTCGGCCAGGACTACCCGACCCCGGACGGGACCTGCATCCGCGACTACCTCCACGTCACCGACATGGCGGAGGCGCACCTGCTGGGGTTGGAGGCGACCGGCGAGGGCGACCCCTCGCTCGAGGTCTACAACCTGGGGTCGGCGGCCGGCTTCAGTGTCCGCGAGGTGATCGAGGCGGTGCGCAAGGTGACCGGCCGTGCCGTACCGGCGCGGGCGGTGAAGCGCCGCATGGGAGACCCGCCGGTCCTCGTCGCCTCCTCGCGCCGCGCGCGCCGCGAGCTGGGCTGGCAGCCGCACCACAGCAAGCTGGAGGAGATGGTGGCCGACGCCTGGGCCTGGAAGCTCGAGCACCCGCAGGGATACGCCACTGGCCCCCGTCCCGGCGCCAAGGCGGCCATCGACGCGCCGGACCGCGTCGCGGCCGGCGCCGGGGGCTGATCCGGCTGCCTCAGGACGCGGCGGCCACGCAGCGCCCGCAGCGGCCGTAGAAGTCCAGCCGGGCGTCGTCGATGACGAAGCCGAGCTCGCGGCTGACGCGCTCGGCGACGGGAGCGGTGTAGTCCTCGTCGATCTCCTCGACGCGCCCGCACGAGGCACAGGCCAGGTGGTGATGGTGACCGGGGCGGCAGGCGACATAGGCGTACACGTGCCCGTCCAGCTCCAGGCGACGGGCGACGCCGGCCGCAACCAGCGTCTCGAGGGTGCGGAAGACGGTCGCCCGGCCCAGCTCGGGATGGGAGTGGCGGAGCGACTCCCACAGCGCCTGGGCGGTGACCTGCTGACCGCGACGCTCGAGCGCGGTGCCCACCGTGACCCGCTGCGGCGTGACGCGCATGCCCGCCGTCCGCAGCCGTTCGCCCATGGTGCGCGTCGTCACGCGAACGGCCCCGCGATCTCGCCCGCCCACAGCGAAAAGACGTAGATGGCGAGCACGCCGGCCAGCGTCGCCAGCACGACCAGCCGCGAGCGGTCGGACCGATGTGCCTCCGGCAGCAGCTCCGCGGCCCCGATGTAGAGGAAGAAGCCGGCGAAGACGCCGAGCATGACGCCCAGCGCCTCCTCGGGGATGGGGACGATCAGGCCGGCGATGACCCCGATGACCGGGGCGATCGCCACGTACAGCACCCAGCGCAGGGCCTGGGCCCGCGGGAAGCGGCTGGCCAGCAGCAGGCTGACGATGCCGACGCCGTCGGAGAAGCGGTGGATGATGACCACCGCGGCGATGACGAGGCCCAGCCCGCCGCCGACGGTGAGCCCTGCCGCCAGCGCCACGCCGTCGAGGAAGCTGTGCAAACTCATCCCGCTGGCGCCGATGAGGCCGACATGGCGGTGCGCCGACTCGCCGTGCTCGAGCTCGGTGGCCGTCTCGTGGCCGACGTGCAGGGCGGTCAGCTTCTCGATGCTGTAGAAGGCCAGGAAGCCGACCGCGGTGCTGAGCATGGCGGCGTCGAGGGAATCGCCGAGGTGGTGGACGGCCTCGGGGATGAGGTCGAAGAACGCGGCACCGATGCGGATGCCGGCACCCACCGCGATGATGAGGCCGACCTGCCGCGCGGCGCGGAGGGCGAGCAGGCCACCGCCCAGCGCCGAGAAGAAGGCACCGGCCGAGACGAGGATGGCGGTCAGTGGCACTGCTGCTCCAGTCGGTAGATGAGATCGCGTATCATATACACCGATGCCGCCACGTCAAGCCGACCGGCGCGTGGTAGCATCGCGCCAGCGACGCCGCCCCGGAGCGATGCGCCGCGCGCCACCGCGCAACGTGCGCGAGCGCGCGCCCTCCGTGTCAACATCTCGCGGCGCCGCTACATTTGAGCCATTGGAGAACCGTTTGCCCCAGACCGATACCGCCGCCCAGGCGGAGCCGCGCGCCCGCCGGCCACGCGCCCGCAAGCGGGCGCCGGAGGCGCGTCCCAGCGATGAGCCGGCCGC
>JAICQM010000225.1 GCA_025937875.1 Chloroflexota bacterium | reverse complement strand
TGAAGGCCATGCGCGACCTCGGGTTCCTGGAGTTCGACGAGCCGACGCTCATGCTGCGCAACCAGGGCCAGATCCTGGGCGCCGACCACAACCGGATGAGCAAGTCGCGCGGCAACGTGCAGAACCCCGACGAGCTGGTGGACCGCTACGGGTCGGATGCCGTGCGCGCGTTCCTGATGTTCATCGGCCCCTGGGACCAGGGCGGCCCGTGGAACAGCTCGGGGATCGAGGGCATCCATCGCTTCCTGGGTCGCGTCTGGCACCAGGCCCAGCCGTCGGCCGCGGACGGCACCGCGGTCGATCCGGAGCTGGAGCGGGCGCTGGTGCGCGCGACGCACGTGGCGATCCGCGACGTGGAGGAGGACTACGCCGCCTTCCACTTCAACACCGCCATCGCCAAGCTGATGGAGCTCACCAACGCCATCGCCAAGGCGCGCGATGCCGGCCTGGCCGGGACCGCTGCGCACGCCCGGGCCGTCGACACGCTGCTGCTCCTGCTGGCACCCGTCGCGCCGCACATCACCGAGGAGCTGTGGGCGCGGCGCGGCCACCCGTACAGCATCCACCAGCAGGCATGGCCGACCTTCGACGTCGAGCTGGCCGCGGCCGACACGATCGAGCTGCCGGTCCAGGTCAACGGCAAGCTGCGCGACCGGCTGGTGATCACGCCCGACACCTCGACCGAGGAGATCGAGCGCATGGCGCTGGCCTCGGAGCGCGTGCAGGCCTACCTGAACGGGGGCGCGCCGCGCAAGGTCATCCACATCCCCGGCAAGCTGGTGAACGTCGTCATCTGACCCGGTAAGCCGGCGCTAACGGGCCGATAACCGGGCACGGCGTAGGCTGCGACACCTGCTTCCGGGGCCCGACGCCGAGTGCCCGGGCGCCAGGCCCCGGACGCAGGCTCCCTTCGTCGGCTCGCCTCCGCCGAGGTGACCCACGTGTCGATCATCCGCGACAGGATCCTGCTCGCCGCCATCGCGGCATCCGTGTGTCTGGCCGGAGCGGGGGCCTGGCTGCTCGCCGCCCCGCCCGACGCGGCATCGCCCGATCCCTCGCCGGTTGGCCTGGGGATCCTCGAGTCGGTCGCGGCCAGCTCCTCGCCGACCCAGAGTGGCGCGATCGTCGTCGACGTGGAGGGGGCCGTGGTGCGACCGGGGATCATCGAGCTGCCGGCCGGTTCGCGCGTCGCCGATGCGCTGCGGATCGCCGGCGGGTACTCGGACGCGGCCGACCTTGGTGCTGCCGCGTCGCAGATCAACCTCGCCGCCGTGCTGACCGACGGCGCCCAGATCGTGGTACCAGTGATCGGCGCCAGCAGCGGGGCAGGTGGAGCCGGCGGCGGAGGCGGCACGAGCACCGGGCTGGTCGACCTCAATCACGCGACGCCGGAGGAGCTCGAGGCGCTGCCGGGCATCGGCCCGGTCACCGTCCAGAAGATCGTCGCCGCGCGCGCCGAGCGCCCATTCGCCAGCCTCGAGGAAGCCGTCGAGCGGGATGTCCTCGACAACGGCCAGCTGGAGCAGATCCGCGACCTGGCAACCGTGAGCTGAGCGGGCGGCGGCGTGCCACCGGCTGGCGCCCTGCTCCTTCCCGCGGCGCTGGCGGGAGCCGCGATCGGCATCCTGCTCGCCGATCGCACCCCGTCGATCGTTGGCGCCGCGCCGGTGGTCGCCCTTGGGGGAACGGCCATTGGCTTGACCCTCGTGGCGCTTCGCGGCCACGGGCGCGCCATCGGCCTGGTTGTCCTGGCGGGCATCCTGAGCGTCTCGGCCGGCCTGGTGCGCGGGGACGCGACGCGACTGCCGACCGGACCGGGCAGTGTGGCGGGGGCCATCGGTCGCGGCGAGCTCGCCATCCGGGGCACGGTCGCCGACGAGCCGCGTCCCCGGGAGGATCGGCTCCAGGTCGTCCTCGACGAGATCGTCGTGGGCGTCGAGACGCCGACCATCCCGCTGCGCGGGCGGTTGCTGGCCTGGCTGCCGCGCACCGCGGCGCTGCGGTCGGGCGATCAGGTCGCGCTGCGGGCCGAGGTCGAGGACCCACCGATCCTCGAGGACTTCGACTATCGCGCCTACCTCGCGCGGCAGGGCATCGCGGCGGTGGCGCGCAGCTTCAGCATCGAGGTGGTGGGGCATCGGTCCGGGGGGCCGGCTGATGCGCTGTCCGGCCTGCGGCGAGGACTGGCCGACGGCGTGAACGACCTCGTGCCCGAGCCCGAGGCGGCGTTCGGTGTGGGGATCCTGCTCGGCATCCGGAGCGGCATCGCGCCGGACCTCGAGGAGGCGTTCGCGACTGCCGGGCTGACGCACGTCGTCGCCATCAGCGGCTGGAACATCGCGATCGTCACCGCCCTGGCCGCCGCGTCATTGCGGCCGCTGCGACGCCGGCCGGGTGGGAGATGGACTGAGGCCGGCGCCACGATCGGCGTGGTCGTCGGCTACGTCATCCTCGTCGGGGGCAGCCCCTCGGTCGTGCGGGCCGCGCTCATGTCGTGTGCCCTGCTTGTCGCCCGCCTGGGCGGGACCCGCGGCCACGCGGCTGGCGCGCTGGCGCTGGCCGCCCTGATCATGCTCGTCGCCGCGCCGCCGCTGCTGTGGGACGTGGGCTTCCAGCTCTCGGCGCTGGCCACCGCCGGGCTGCTCGCCTTCGCCGGGCCGTTGGGTCGGCGACTGCGGTTCCTGCCGACTGTGGTGCGCGAGCCGGTGGCCCTCACCGTCGCGGCTCAGATCGCGA
>JAICQM010000274.1 GCA_025937875.1 Chloroflexota bacterium | reverse complement strand
TCGCGCAACGGGCGGAGCCGGACCAGCCGGGCGGCCAGCGCCGCCCAGGCGTAACTCACCGGGGGCCCGGCCCATGCGCTGGCGCCCCTTCCGTCGCGGCCGCGCCGCGACGGGCTCCCGGACCGATGACGACGCCGCCACCCGCGAGCGGCGGCGGATGGTCGCCGAGCAGATCGAGGCTCGAGGCCTCCGCGACCCGGAGCTCATCCGCGCCCTCCTGACCGTTCCGCGCCACGCGTTCGTGGGCGCGGCCGAAAACGCGCACGCCTACGAGGACCGCGCGCTGGGGATCGGCAGCGGGCAGACCATCTCGCAGCCGTACGTCGTGGCCGCCATGACCGATGCCGCCCGCCCGCGATCGCCGGCCGGGTGGCGTGGAGCGCGGGCGCTGGAGATCGGTACCGGGAGCGGCTACCAGGCCGCCCTGCTGGCCGAGCTCGGCGCGGACGTCGTCAGCATCGAGCGCCATGCCGACCTTGCGGCCGAGGCGGCCGAGCGTCTCGCCGCCGCCGGGTACGGCCCGGAGCGGATCGAGGTGCGGGTCGCGGACGGCACCCACGGTGCCCCCGATGCCGGTCCGTTCGACGCGATCCTGGTCACCGCGGCCAGCCCAACCGTCCCGGAGCCGCTCATCTCGCAGCTCAGCCCCGACGGCGGCCGCCTCGTCATCCCGGTCGGGGAGCGGGAGAGCCAGGCCCTCACCGTGGTGGAGCGACGGGGTGACGAGGTCACCCGCCGGCGCATGGAGCAGGTCGTCTTCGTCCCCCTCATCGGTGAGCACGGATTCGCCGCCGAGGATGCGGAGGGCTGACCGGCAAGCGAGCAGGCGCTGGCACGCGAGATGCTTGTCCATCCGTCCGGCACCTGCCACGCACTCCAGAGGGAGGCATCATTCCTATGACCTATCGTGACGACGAACGGGTCGTGAGCGACGAGACCGGTGTGGTCGAGCGCGAGCGAGTCGTCGAACGCGAGATCCCCGTGGATCGGACGCCGGGCGGCAGCCAGGTGAACGTCAACGCCTCGGACCAATACGCCACGACGGCCGGCCCGGGTCCGCTGACCTACGTCCGCCGCTTCGTGGTCCTCGTGTTCGGTCTCATCCTGGCCCTCATCGCCCTGCGGTTCCTGTTGCTGCTGCTCGGGGCGAACTCGGACAACGGCATCGTCGACGGGATCTACAACCTGTCGGAGATCTTCGTGGCGCCGTTCCGCGGCGTCTTCAACCTCGATCAATACACGCCCAACGGCATCAGCGTGATCGACGTGAGCGCGATCGTCGCGTTCTTCGGCTGGCTGCTGATCGAGGTGCTGGTGCTGGCGATCCTGCGCATCGGCGACAGCAACCGGACCGTCGCCGCCTAGGGGCGATCCATGGCCCGAGCGTATATACGTATATACGCTCGGGTCACGGCCTAGACGGGCGCCACTGAGCCCTAGACCGGCGGCACCTCGAGGGCAGCGCGGTCGCGCGGGCGCGACGCAGCCTCCACCGGCTCACCCGCATCGCGGATGCCGGCCCGTGCCAGCTCCTCCGCGTAGACGGCCTCGACCCGCCGCACCATGGCATCGATGCTGTAGCGCTCCGCGACGGTGCGGCG
>JAICQM010000267.1 GCA_025937875.1 Chloroflexota bacterium | reverse complement strand
GTGGTCGTCGAGCGCTCGTACGGCGGCGCGCCGGACTGGGGATTGCTGATGGCCGGCTTCGGGCTGGGCGGGATCATCGGCGGGTCGATCGCGCTGCGCTGGTCGCCGCGCCACCCGCTGACCGCGGTGTTCGGCGTCCTGCTCACCGCCCCGCTGGCCCTGCTGCTGCTCGCGGCTCAGCCGCCGCTCCCGGCGCTCGCGATTGGGGTCGTGACGTTCTCCGCCGGCACGGCCCTGGCCAACACGATCTGGCACACGACGCTCCAGCGCCAGGTGCCAGCGGAGAGCATCTCGCGGGTCAGCTCCTACGACTGGATGGCCTCCCTCGTCTTCTTCCCGATCGGCTCGGCCATCGCCGGGCCACTGGCGGAGACGGTCGGTGCCCCGGTCGCGCTGGCGGGCTTCGCGGCCACCTCCGGCCTCGCGATGCTGGCGACCCTGGCGGTCCCCGCCGTACGCCGGCTACGTCGGCCCGACGACGCGAAACCGGACGAGCCGGCGATGCTGGAACCTGCGCGGGCGGAGGCGGCATGAGGGCGTGGGCCTGAACGAATCCGCCAGGTGACCGGTACACACCGATGATGGACGTGCAGACGGATCCCCGACGGCAGTTCGACTTCTGGATCGGCGAATGGGAGGTGTTCGGCCCCGAGGGAAAGCGCGTCGGCGAGAACCGCATCGAGCCCCTCTACGACGGGAATGCCCTCGCCGAGCACTGGCAGGGCGCGGGCGGGATCCGGGGCACCAGCCTCAACGCCTGGGAGCCGCTCACCGGGCGCTGGCACCAGACCTGGGTCGATTCGAGCGGCTCGCTGTTGCTGCTGGACGGCGGCCTCGTCGACGGGCGGATGGTGCTCACCGGCCGCGCGCCGGCCGACGAGGAGGCCGGCGCGGACGGGGCGGCAGTCACCGAGCTGCAGCGCATCACCTGGACCCCGAACGACGACGGGTCGGTGCGCCAGTGCTGGGAGGTATCCGCCGACGGCGGCACGACCTGGCGCGTTGCGTTCGACGGCCACTACCGGCGTCGCGCCTGACCCCCGCTCGCGCGCGTCGGCGCGACGTGTCACCATCCGCCTCCCCCGCGGATCGGAGTTGGCGTGAGACCATCACCCCGCCCAGCCCATGACGCATGAGCCACGTGGCTGACCTGTCGCGCGACGAAGGCCAGTCCCGCGGCCACGCCCTGGCCGACGCCCGCCCGGTGACGGCGGGGCCGGTCGACCTCGAGGCCGCATTCGAGCGTGCCCGTCCGCGTCTGCTGGCCATCGGCCGCAGCCTCGTCGGGGCCGGCGGCGCCGAGGACGTCGTCCAGGACACGTACCTCGTGGCGTGCGAACGCATCGGACAGCTGCGCGACCCCGCGGCCGTGGAGGCCTGGCTGGCGCGCATCGCGATCCACCGCTGCTACCGGCAGCGCCAGCGACGCATGCACCTCGACCGGCTGCTGCCGTGGCTGCACCGGACGCCGTCGAGCAGCAGCCTCGAGCTGCGGGAGCTCATCGAGCGCCTCCCGGTGCGTGAGCGGACGGTGCTCGTCCTGCACTACGGCCACGGGTACTCGCTCGGCGAGATCGGGCAGCTGCTGGAGATCACCCACGTCAACGCGCGCGCCATCATCTCCCGGGCGCGACGCCGCCTCGTCACCGCCTGGCTGGAGTCCGAGTCGTGAGCGGCCGACAGCGCTGTGCGCGGAGCGCGGGCATCGCCGAGGCCGTGCTGGCCGGCGAG
>JAICQM010000268.1 GCA_025937875.1 Chloroflexota bacterium | reverse complement strand
GTGCCGCTGGGTGTCGCGGTCGCGATTCCCGTCATCAGCGGGTCGTTCTGGTCCTACGCCTCCTTCGAGGTGCCGGTGTTGCTGGCAGCGGTTGGCGGCCTGCCAGTCGCGCAGCTGCTGGCAAGTCGCAACGCGGATGCCGCCTGGCGGCGCTGGCTCTTCATCATCCCGCTGGCCTTCGTGGGCCTCATCGTGGTCCTCGGCTTCATCGTCCGCGAGGTGACCGTCGAGACGGTCCTCCTGGCCGTCGGCGTGACGCTCGTACCCGCCGGCGTCACCACCATCACCCAGGCGTCCGACACCGGCGCCGGCCGATCGACGAGCCGGCTCGAGACGCTGGTGGTCGGCCTCACGCCGGCCATCGGCCTCGTGCTGGTCTTCGCCTGGGGAGCCGCCGCCATCGCCACCGTCGCATGGCTGGTGGTCCTGTTCGCCTGGCGGCGCCTGTCGCTGGCACCCCTGCTCGGGTCCGTGCAGCGCACCCAGCAGCAGCTCGACCTGGCGGTGGCTGCCGCCGAGCAGGAGCGCGCCCGGCTCGCCGCCGATCTCCACGACGACGCGCTCCAGGAGCTGACCGGCCTCGTCCGCCGCCTCGACGAGGCGGGCGACCAGGAGGGCGCCGAGATGGCGCGCGGCATCGCCGAGCGACTGCGAGGCATCACCTCCGACCTGCGCCTGCCGCTCCTCGACGACCTCGGCGCCGGACCGGCGCTGGAGTGGCTGGTCGGACGGGTGCGTCCCCTGGCGGGGGGCGAGGTGCGGCTGGAACGGACCGATCCATCGCGGCCACCGTCGGCGGTGGAGCTGGCCGTGTTCCGCGTTGCGCAGGAGGCGCTGGCCAACGCGGTCAAGCACGGCAAGGCGCCGATCACGGTCCGCTACCACGTCGACGACGCCGGGCACGTCTCCCTGACCGTCGACGACGCCGGCCCGGGCATCGACCTCGAGGCGGCCGAGGGCGCGCTCGCCAGCGGCCACCTGGGCGTGGCCAACATGCGACAGCGGGCCGAACAGATCGGGGCCTTGCTCAACATCCGCGCCTGGCCGGCCGGCGGCACGCACGTCGGGCTGGAGTGGCGCCCGCAGTGATCGATCCGATCCGGGTCGCGATCGTCGACGACCATCCGGTCGTGCGCGCCGGCACGGCCGCCATCATCGAGCGCGCCGAGGGGATGGAGCTGACCGGCACCGCCGGCGACCTCGACGAGGCCGATTCGCTGCTGGACGCGGCGGCGGTCGACGTGCTCCTGCTCGACCTGCGCCTGGGGACCGATTTCGGGCTGCGTGCCCTCCAGGACCGCAGCGCGAACCTGCCGGCGGTGGTCATCGTCACCTCGTACGACTACCCGCAGTACGTGGATGCCGCCCTGCGCCTCGGCGCCGCCGGCTACGTGCTCAAGACCGCCCCCATCGCCGAGCTGCTCGACGCCATTCGCCGCGCCGCCGATGGCAAGCTGGCCTTCGGTGTCCGTCCCGGGACGCAGGCGCCGCCGCTCACCGCGCGCGAGCTGCAGGTCGTGGCGGCGATCGTCGACGGCCTCTCGAACGATGAGGCGGCGACGCGCCTGGGCATCGCCTCCAAGACGGTCGAGTCGCACCTGCGGCGCCTCTTCGAGCGCCACGGCCTCGCCAGCCGCACCGAGCTGGCGACGCGCGCCCTGCGCGAGGGCTGGCTGGAGCTGCCCACCGGACGCGG
>JAICQM010000241.1 GCA_025937875.1 Chloroflexota bacterium | reverse complement strand
GAATCGGTCTATCGTGGTCGCATGGTCAAGCTGCAGCGACGGCCGCTTGGTGAGCCGGACCACGTGCGCCAGGTTCCGTTCGGCGAGCTGGAGACGTACGACCTCGGCGACGTGCGGTTCGGGCGATCGGTCCTGCAGCCGGGATGGCGCTGGAGCGAGTCGATCAGGCCGATCGCCCGCACCGAATGGTGCGAGGACCGCCACATCGGCTACTCCGTGTCCGGCGGCTGCCGCATCCAGATGCGGGAGGGCGCCGAGCTCCTGATCGGTGCGGGCCAGTTCTACGAGATTCCGCCCGGGCACGATTCGTGGGTCGATGGTGACGAGCCGTGGGTGTCGATCACCTGGCAGCCGAGCACGGCGTTCGTGCAGTCGGAGGGCGGCGACTGGGATCGGGTGCTCGCCACGCTGCTGGTGACCGATATCGTCGACTCCACCGCCCGCGCCCTGGAGCTCGGCGACGGAGCCTGGCGCGACCTGCTGCTGCGCCACAACGAGGCGGTCCGCAACCAGCTCGACCGCTTCCGCGGTCGCGAGGTGACCACCACCGGCGACGGGTTCGTGGCGCTGTTCGACGGCGCCGAGCGTGCCATACGGGCGGCGCAGGAGATCTGCCGCGCCGCCTCGGAGCTGGGGATCGAGGTGCGCGCCGGCGTGCACAGCGGCGAGGTCGAGCTGGAGGGCGACGACGTGCGCGGCGTGGCCGTCCACATCGCGGCGCGGGTCGCGAGCCTGGCCGGCCCGGGCACCGTCTACGCGTCGTGGGCGACGCGCGAGCTCCTCGCCGAATCCACGGTGCATTTCGCCGACCGCGGTATGCAGGAGCTCAAGGGGATCTCCGGCGAGCGACGGATCTACGAGGTTGAGCCCTGAGCCGTGCCCCGGTTTGCGGTTCGTTGCATGGGCGGAGGCATGGGCGGATGAGGGGCTCGACCTGGCTCGACGCACCGTCGTATCAGCCCGATCCACGCTCAGGGCGTGGCCAGTGGCGCGTTTTCGTTGGCTGATAGCTCCGACGCATGCAACGCGCGGTCGGCGCGCGACCGGCGCCGGCCCCTTGTTGCCACATAGCCGTGGTACGGCTGGTAGGCGAGGGACCGACCCTCGCGAGGGATGTCCGCAAGGCCCGCTGAGCGTGAACGGCGGATCCCGGCGGCCGAATCGGGCTTGCGACGCGCCTACCAGCCGCACCACGGCTCAGCGGTGACGATTGAGCGCCAATCCGCTCGTACCAGCCGCACCACGGCTCGGTGGTGAGAGCAGCCCGGAGAGAGCTGTCAGACGGACCCGCGGGCGGCCCAGGCTCGGGCCGTGAGCGTGAACGGACCGTCGGGCAGGAGGGCGCGGCATCGGTCGCGGAGCTGCGCGCGGCGGTCCTCGTCCAGGCCGGCCACGTACGCGCCGGCCGGCCCGACGCCGGCGGTGAACGGCTCCCACCAGTCTTCGAAGGATCCGAGCTCCTGGACGACCGATAACGCCGCCTGGCTCACCTCCCGAAGCCCGGCGGCCTTGAACAGCTCCACGAGGTGGCCCTCGCGGGCGCCGGCCAGGAGCGACTCGTCGACGACCGTCGGATCCAGCTCGCGCGCGGCCTCCCAGAACGGACCCAGCGGTCCCTGCCCGCCGCCGTAGTCCCACACGCAGGCCGCGACCACGCCACCGGGACGCGTCACGCGCCCCATCTCCCTGAGGCCGGCCACCGGATCGGTCATGAAATGGACGACGAGCTGGGCGAGGGCAGCGTCGAAGGCGGCGTCGTCGAATGGGAGCGACTCGGCGGATGCCTCGAGAACGGTAACGCCCGGATGGCGAGCGCGGGCCGCTTCCACGAACGGCGGCGACGGATCGACCGCCGAGACGGCCCCGGGTCCGAGACGGGCGACGAGCTCGCTCGTGAGGGCGCCCGGGCCGCAGCCGACGTCCAGCGCGCGCTGTCCGGGGGCCATGCCGGCGAGGTCCGCCAGCTGCGGGGCGAGGTGGCGGGAGTATCGGCCCATGAAGCGGTCATACGCTTCGGCGGCGACATCGAAGCCCATGTGCGGAGTGTACGCGCCGCCAACGGCGGCCGAGTGCAGCCCGCCTGCCCGATAGTTCGGCCATTTCGGCATGAGATGGCGGTTGTTGCTGTGTTTGACCGATGTATCCGTCGCTATCACGCAGGACGTCCGCACCGGGGCGGGGTTCGTGCTCACTGGTGGCTGAAAGATCGGCCATTCGCCGCACGAGCGGCCATGGTGCCGAAATTGACCGATATTTCGGTCACGGGTCGGGCCGCGCAGTCGGGTCAGGCGGGGGTCGCGACCGCGAACAGCTCGCGCGGCCCGGACAGGCCCTTGAGGTCGTGGGCGCCGCG
>JAICQM010000144.1 GCA_025937875.1 Chloroflexota bacterium | reverse complement strand
GTGGGTGCGGCGGCGATCATCACGCTCCTCGCCGCCACGTTCCTCGCCGCCGGCCTGATCTACGCCGATGCGGTCGCGTCCGCCGGCCTCCAGCGCTCACTCGCCACCGCCGACGCCCCGGCGGCCGGCATCCAGGTCCACGTCGCCGGCACCCAGGACCTGCTCGACCGATCCGACACGGCCATCCGAGACGAGGCGCGGCTCATCTTCCGCGACGAGGGCGCGACCGTCGAACGCCGCGGCGACACCGGATCCTGGACACTCCCCGGCCAGGATCCCGACGCGGTGACCGAGCTCGCGATCTTCGCCTTCTACGACGGCCTGGCCGACCACGCCTCGCTCGTCGAGGGCCAGTGGCCGGCGGCGGGGCCTGGCTCCCCCATCCCGGTCGCCCTGCACGCCGCCGCGGCGGGTGCGCTCGGCTGGTCGGTCGGCGACGCGGTGACCCTCGTCAGCCGGCTGGACCCTGACCGCTCGGTGGCGATCCGCCTGGACGGGACATGGCTCCCCGACGACGTCGAGGACCGCTACTGGTGGAACGAGGCCCTCGACGTCGACGGCAGCGAGACCGGCCAGACGTACACGACCTGGGGACCGCTGGTCGTCGACGCGGCGCGCTACGCCGAGGTGGCTGTCGGCGGCGGCTCCGGCGTCGCATGGCGCGTCTTCCCCGATCCGGCGCGCGTCACCGCCGAGCGGCTGCCGGACCTCGCCGCCGACCTCCCCGGCCTCCAGGCCCGCCTTCGCACCGCGGTGAACAGCTCCCAGCTCAACGTGGTTACGGCCCTGCCCGCGGCGCTGGACGCGGCGGCGCGCTCGCTGGTCGTGGCCCAGATGAGCGTCACCGTGCTCGCCGTCCAGCTCGCCGTGCTGGCCGGCTACGCGCTGGTCCTCACCGCCGGCCTGCTCATCGAGCAGCGACGCGGCGAGACGGCCCTGCTGCGCGCGCGCGGCGCGGGCGCGTGGCAGCTGGGCCTGGCGGCACTGGTCGAGGCACTGGTGCTGGCGATCCCGGTCGCGCTCCTCGCCCCGCTGCTGGCGGCGACCGCGCTCGGGGCGTTCAACGCCATCGGCCCGCTGCACGAGATCGGGCTGGAGATCGAGCCGCGGGTGACGCCGCTGGCACAGGCGGTGGCCGCCGCCACCGCGCTGGCCTGCGCGCTGGCCCTGGCGCTCCCCTCGCTGCTCCAGGGCCGCTCGTTCGTCGCGCTGCGCGCGCGACGCGGACGGCAGGCACGGACCGGGATGATGGAGCGCATCGGCCTCGACCTGGCGCTGCTGGTCGTCGCCGGGGTGGGCCTGTGGCAGCTGCGCAGCTTCGGCGCACCGCTCACCGGCGCGGTGCGCGGGCAGATCGGGGTGGACCCGCTGCTCGTCGCGGCACCGGCGATCGGCCTGCTGGCGGGCGCCATCGTCGCGCTCCGCATCCTGCCCCTGGTGGCCCGTGTCGCCGATGCCGGCATGACGCACGGCCGCGGCCTGGTCTCGTCGCTGGGGGCGTGGCAGATCGCGCGGCGCCCGCTGCGCTACGCCCCGGCCGCGCTGCTGCTGATCGTGACCATGTCGCTGGGCATCTTCGCCACCTCGTACGGGCGCACCTGGGCCGCCTCGCAGGCCGACCAGGCCGCCTACCAGGTGGGCGCCGACGTGCGGGTGACGCCGAACCGCTTCGAGGGCGCCATCCCGGCCCGTGCCCTGCCGGCCGCCTACCGCGCCGCCGGGGCGCGCGACCTGACGCCGGTCCTGCGCGAGACGCTGGGGCGCAACGGCGTCCAGCTGCTCCTCCTCGACGCCGAGCACGCCGACGAGGTGGTGACGTTCCGCGAGGACCTGGCCAACGACCCCTTCATCGCCATGATGGCCCGCCTCGCCGACGCCCGGCCCGAGCTGCTTGACCTGCCGGTCCTCCCCGACGGGACCGATGCGCTGGCGCTGACCGCCGCCCTCGCCATCGCGCCGCCGCCCCCGTTCGATCCGGAGCAGGTGCCGGCCAACCAGCGTCCGGGCCCGCTGTCGCCGTTCGTGGCCCAGGTCGTGATCGCCGACGGCGACGGCCTGCTCCACCGCACCGAGCTCGGCGAGCTGGTTCCGGATGCGCCGGCGGCGCGCCTCGAGGCCCCGCTGACCGTCGACCTGGCGTCCGGCCCGGCGGCGCCGGCCGGCCCGCTGCGCCTGGTGGGGCTCGAGCTGCGCGGCACCGCGGGCGACCAGCGCACCGTGAACGGCAACCTGGACGTCATCGGACTCGAGGCATCGGTTGATGGTGGCTGGCGACCGTTCGAGCCGGCTCCGCCCGGCGGCTGGGAGGCGGTCGCGCACGAGACGAGCGGCGGGGTCCTCAGCGTCGAGGCCGGTCTCGAGCCGGCGCCCGACGGCGCGTGGCAGCGCCTCGGCATCCTCATCGGCGCCGCGCAGGACCCGCGCCGCCTGCCGCCGGTCACCTGGAGCCTGCGCCCGGCCGGCGTGGCGACGGCGCGCACGACGCCGCCGGTGCTGGTGAACGATGGCGTGCTCGGCGGCACGGAGGCCGGCCTGGGCGACGAGACGCCCACCGACCTCGGCTACGGCCTGGTTCCGGTGCGCCTGGAAGAGGACGTCACCGCCTTCCCGACCCTCGACCCCGGCGAGCCGATCATGATCGGCGACCTCGCCACCGTGGCGCTCGACGCGTACGTGACCAACGGCTCGGTGCTCGAACCCGGCGAGTGGTGGCTGGCCGCCGACGACCCGGTGGGCCTGGCGGCGACGCTGGAGGCGGAACCGTTCGACAGTGCCGACGCGCTGGCCGCAGCGACGCGCACCGCCGCCCTGCAGACCGATCCGGTCGCGCTGGGAATCCTGGGCGCGCTGGTGCTCGGCGTCATCGCTGCGGCCGCCTTCGCCGCCATCGGCTTCGCCGTCTCGACCTCCGTCGCCGCAAGGGAGCGCCTGACGGAGTTCGCCGTTCTCCGCGCGCTGGGCCTGTCGCCGCGGCAGCTCGCGGGCTGGCTGAGCCTGGAGAACGCGATCCTCGTCGTCGTCAGCCTCGCCCTCGGCACCGGCCTCGGCCTCGTCATCGCCTGGATCGTGCTGCCGTTCGTGACGCTCACCCAGGCCGGGGCGCGCCCGGTGCCCGACCTGGTCATCGATATCCCGTGGGGCCAGATCCTGCTGCTCGAGTCGGTGGCCCTCGTCTCGCTCGCCCTGACCGTGGCCGTGCTGGCGTTCGTGCTGCGCCGGGTGGGCCTGGGCTCGGCGCTGCGGATCGGGGAGGACTGAGCCGTGGTCTCGCCGCTGGTCCTCTGGTTCCGCCGCCTGCGGGTCGACCGCGTCCCGCTGGCCGTCCTCGCCGTCACCGTGTTCGTGACCGCCGGCCTGGCGGCGGCCGGGCCGCTGCTGGCGGTGCGTGCGTCGCGCGACGCACTGACCCAGCAGCTGGCGCGGGCCAACGCGGCGGAGCGGAGCCTCGTGATCTCGACCGCCCAGATCCTGCAGACCGATGAGGACCCCGGCGAGCTGGTCGCCGAGGCAGACCGCCTCGGTGCCCTGTTCGACGCCCAGATCCCGGCCCTGGTGCGCTCCGTCCTCGACGACCCCTTCGTGGCCCACGAGACGGTGCCGTGGGACGTGGCGGTGCAGGGTGTGCCGCCCAACCCGTTCCGGCGGTCGCTGATCCTGGTTGCACGTGACGGGGCCGACGAGCAGGTGCAGCTCATCGAAGGCCGGGCTGCGCGCGGGATCGAGATCACCCCGCCCGATCCGGTGCAGGGGCCGCTGGATCCTCCCAACCCGGCCACGGTCGAGCTGGAGCTGACCATGTCGGACGCCACCGCGGCGGCGATGGGGATCGAGGTCGGAGACCGGCTCGACATGACCGAGACCAGTAGCCCGCTCGGCAGCTTCGGCATCGACGGCCAGGTGGAGCCGATCGTCATCGGCGAGGTGACCGGCATCTTCAGCGTCCCCGATCCCGAGGACCCGTTCTGGGGCGGCGACCGGCGCCTGGTGGCGCCCAACGAGGGTGACTCGAGCGCCGCCGGCGCCGCGATCGTCTCGCTCGACATCCTCGGCACCTTCCTGTCGGCCTGGCCGCGGGCGATCACCCTGACCTACGCCTATCCCGCCGGCGCGGAGCAGGTGGCGGCGGAGAGCCCCGCGCGTCTCGTCGTGGCCTTCAACGACCTGCGGACCAACTTCCGGGCTTTCGCCGGCCAGACCTTCTTCGGAGTCGATGCGCGCACTGGTATCCCTACCCTGCTCAACGCCTATCTCGCCGGAGAGCGGCAGGCATTCCTGCTGCTCGGCCTCGTCGGCCTGGGAGTGGCCGGCATCGCGGCCGCCGCGCTGGTCCTGCTCGGCGTCCTGCTGGCCGACCGGCGACGTGCGGCCCTGGTCATCCAGCGCGAGCGCGGCGCCGGGCCGTGGCAGATCGTGCTGCCGGCATTGGTCGAGGCGGTCCTCATTTGCGTGCCGGCCGCCCTCCTCGGCTGGGTGGCCGCCGTGGCGCTGTGGCCGGCCCAGGCCGGCGACCTCCCGCTGCGCCTCGCGCTCGGGGTTGCGGCGGCGGCGATCGTGGCCTGCGTGCTGCTGGTGCTGCCGGTGGCTTGGCGCGACCTGCGCGGGCTGCTGCGCGGCGGCCTGGCGCCGGCCAACCCGTCGGCCCGGCGGCTGGTGGTGGACGGCCTGGTGGTGGCCCTCGCCGTCATCGGCCTCGTCTTCGTTCGCTCACGCGGCATCGCCGGCGAGTGGGACCAGGGGTTCAACGCCTACCTGGCGGCGGTGCCGCTGCTGGCGGGGCTCGCCGCCGGCCTCGTCGTCCTGCGCGTCTACCCGTACCCGGTCCGGGCCCTCGCACTCGCCGCCGGCCGACTGCGCGGCCTCGTGGCGCCGCTCGCGCTCCGGCGGGCGGGCCGCGCGCCGGGCGCGGTCAACGTCCCGCTGGTGGCCCTTCTGGTCGCCGCTGCCCTGGGCGCGTTCGGCGCCACCGTGGCCGCCAGCATCGACAGGGGCCAGTCACTCGCCGCCTGGCGGGTCACCGGAGCCGATTACCGCATCTCCAGCGCCACCGGTGGCCTGCCGACCACCATCGACCCGGCCGCGGTCGACGGCGTGACGGCGGTGGCGGCGGTATGGACCGGCGAGCGGGTGCCGTTGATCAGCTCCACCGGCATCTCGGCCCTGACCCTGGTCGGGGTCGACCCGGACTCGATGACG
>JAICQM010000039.1 GCA_025937875.1 Chloroflexota bacterium | reverse complement strand
GACCGCTGTTGGCACTCGACGACATGACGGTTTCGATGAGATCCACCGTGCTCGCGGTGCAGTCCATCGTCGCCACCTTGGGATAGCCCGCGGCCAGCACGCCGAGGCCGTGGTCGCCACCGAGCATGAACTTCACCGGCACGGCGCTGCCCGCCTTGACCCGGTTCAGCGTGGGCCGGTTGTCGACCGGCGACAGCCAACCGGCGAACGCGTAGACGACCGAGTAGGTCACCGAGCGCAGGCTGCTGTTGCCGGCGGCGTCGCGGGCGACCACTTCGAACGTGTGCGTGCCCACCGTGCCGGTCGGCAGCGGCGCGCCGTCGGGCCGGGTCCCGACGCAGCCCACCACACCGCTCACCCCATCGAGGCAGCGGTAATCGGCGACGACGTGCGCGCCGAGCAGGTAGACCGCACCGTCAGCCGGCGCATCCAGCTGGATGCTCGGGGCGGTCGCGTCCTGGGCCACGTAGATGCCGAGGTTCCACGCGCTGGCGTGCGAGCTGCGTGCGGTGAGGCTCACGTCCCCGTCCGGCAGCAGCGTGCGCAGCGCAATGCACGGATCGGGCACCGCGGCGCCATCAGCACCGGGATCGCAGTCGACGATCAGGGCGCCATCGCGGAACAGCTGCACGGTGGCTGCCGTCGAGCCGGCCGGCAGTAGCGACGCATCGAGGCGGAACGTGAGGATCAGCGGGTCCTCCGGCGTGGCCGGATCTGCCGTGATCTCGACCTGTTGGCCGACGAAGTCCCAGCCGCTCGGCGCGGCCCCGAACGGATCGCTCTCCTCGATCGTGATCGTCCCGCCGATGGGCGTCTCCACCGTCGTCTCGAGGGGGTCGCCGGCGCTCGCGCCGTCGCCCTCGTCGTCGGTCGTGACGCTGCCGCCGGCGGGCGCCGCGGCCGTCACCGACTCGGGGTCGATGGGGAGCCCGGCGAGGATGTTCCAGGTGCTGGCAGTGGCTGCCCGCACCGAGAGCACGACGTCGTCGCCGATGCCGGACTGCCACGCCAGCACGCATGGATCGGGGTCGGCGCTGGCACCACCCAGATCGAGGCATGCCGGGACCTTGACCCCGTTGCGCTGGACGGCGAGGCGGTCCGACGGCGTCCCGGCCACGAGTGAGCCGTCGAGGACGAAATCGATGATCAGTGGCTGTGCGACCGTCGCCGGCGGCGCCGTGATGGCCACCTCCTGGCCGAGCAGCTGGTAGCCCGGGGCCGGCGACTGCGTTGGCGTCGACGACTCCTGGATACCGACGCTACCCGCGTTCGGTGTGGTGACATTCACCTCCAGCGGGTCGCCGGGGCGGGCACCGTCGGAGTTGAAGTCGGTGGTCTGGGTGCCGCCGGCCTCGATGTTGAAGAGCGCGCCCTCGTCCCCTCCCTGGTCGGGATCGCTGGTCGGCTCCGGCGAAGGCTCCTCGGAGGGCATCGGCGTGGCTTCTTCGGAGGGCTCCTCGGAGACCTGGGGCGTCTCCTCCGGCGAGGGCTCCTCGGACGGCTCCGGTACAAGGTCGACCATCTGGCCGCTCGCCCAGCTCACGCCCGATACCCCGTTTCCGGCGAATGTGGCAATCGTCCTCGATGGCTCCCCCACCAGGCTGATCGCCTGGATCTCCCAGCTGAAGCCGCCAGACCGCCCGGTGACGATGGCCTGGCCATCGGGCGACCAGTCGATGGCAGTCCCGCTCTCCATCAGCGACTGGGTCGATCCGCCCGGGCCGACGATGCGGATCTGGCCGTTGTCGCCGAGGTAGGCGATCCGGTCGTCGACCGGGTTGAACGTCGGATCGTTGGCCACCATGTCGAACGTCACTTGCTCGCCCTGCGAGAAGTCACCCAGGCTGCGGCGATGCACGGCTGTGATGGACCCGGGCCCGGAGCTGGCGTTCTGGACCCACGCGACCTCGTTCCCGTCGTGGTTGATGGTGCCGTCGTAGGTGACCGTGCACGGGCTGCCGCTCAATGGCTCGGCCGCCCCGCTGTCGATGTCGACGAGGAGGGCCTGGCTGACCGGGTTCCCGAAGCCCCCGGAACAGAACGAGTTGAAGACCTGCCCCGTCCCGACCAGCTGCGTCCCATCGCGGGACCAGTCCGTGGGCACGAAGTTCGAGACGCCACCGAAGGAGGTGGTCGCGTCCAGGCGATGCAGGTCGGTCCCGTCGGCGTTCATGACGAACGTCGCCTGCATGCCATCCCGGTCGCTGGCGAAGGCGATGCGCTCGCCGTCCGGCGACCACACCGGATTCTCGTCGCGCGCCGCATGGGTCGTCAGGCGCACGAGGTGCGTGCCATCGTCGTTGATGCCGTAAATCTCGTAGTTCCCGTCGGCATTGCTGGCATACGCGATCTTGCCGGGTCCGGGCGGCGTCGGCGGCGTCGCCGTGACCGAGCCGGGGGCCCACGCCGGATCGGAGTCGTGGGCTTCGCCTCCTGAGGTCACATCCTTGGTTGAGAGGTCGCCGAAGTCGAAGACCCGGATGACTGATCCAGTGCCGCCGCCGCCGCCGGGGCCGGATACGGCGATGCCGCTGCCATCGGGAGCCCAGTGCGGGTTGCTGCCGCCAAGTGCGTGATACGAGACCTCCCCGCTGATCTCGCGAATCGCGACATTCGCGTTTGCGGGATCCACGAATGCGATCCGGTCGTCGACCGGGCTCCAGTCGGGCGCATAGGCGTTCGAGAAGAATGGCTCGCTCGTACCGAGCGCGACGTCGTAACGGTAGACCTGGGGGAAGCCGAAGTTCTGCTCATAGGCGACCTTCGTGCCGTCCGGCGAGAAGGTGGCGTGGCCGATGGCGTGGCTGAAGCAGCCGCCGCCGGCCACGTACTGCGTGGCCCCGGTCACGACGTCGACCAGCGCGAGCCGATGCTGGTTGGGTCCGCCTCCCCCGCCGAATCCGCAGCTGTCGCTGTAGTAGTCGAGCGTGGCAAGGAGCTGGGATCCGTGCCAGTCGTGCGGGCGCGACCCGGCCACGAATTGCCCTACATCGCTCTGGATGTTCAGGGGACGCAGGTTCGAGCCATCCGCGTCGATGAGCCAGATGCTCGTCGTCGTCCCGATGGTGCGCGCGAAGGCGAGCGTGGAGCCGTCGGGCGACCATGCCGGGGACTCGTCGCGCGCCGAGCCAGCGGTGAGCTGGGTCTCACTCGTGCCGTTGGCGTTGACGACCCAGATGTCGCTGTCACCGCCCATGGGCTGGCTGCGCACGAAGGCGATCTGCCCCTCGGTGGACGAGCCGCGCGTGACCGCGGGGACGACGGAGAAGAGCGAGCCGACGAGGACGGCGCCGCTGAGCAGCGCAAGGTAGCGCCGGTCGCGACCACGGTGGGCACGTGGCATGGTCGGGAATCCCCCAATCACGTATGGATGAAGACGCTGGCAGGCTACTCGCGCGAAGCGCTCTTCCGCATCAGTACAAGTACGGAACTTTTCAGTGGTGGGCGGCGGCCTGGGCCGGGTCCTCGCGGCCGATCGTGTCGGGATTCGTGCCGCGGGCGCGCGCCAGCCGCTCGGCCAGCAGCTGGAGGGGCACTGCCGCGCCGAGCAGGGAGGCCGGCACCCTCGGCAGGCGTGACGTCTCCGGGACGGCAAGCCGTCCTGCAGGCGTCAGCTCGCGCGGGACATCGTCGCCCAGGTCCGCGCCGATCAGGGCCGCCGCCGGCATGCCCAGCGATGCAATCGCGGCCAGCACTCGACGGGCGCGCTCAACCACGCCCAACGAGGCCGAGGTCAGGACCAGGACGAACCCGGTGCGCCGGTCGGTGGCTGCGAGGTGGCCGTGGAGGATGGTCTCGAGATGGAGCGCGTGGGCCGGCAGATGTGCGCCCTCCGCAACCTTGAGGGCCAGCTCGCGAGCGGTGGCATGGTCCGGCCCCGAGCCGCTGACGAGGAGTCGGTCGCAAGCGGCCAGCCGCGCGGCCACCGCGTCGGCGTCGGGCGAGTCGCCGACCTGGAGCAGCGCCCGCACGGCGGTCGCTTCCAGCTGCGCGCCGGCGAGGTGGCCGGCAACCGCGGCACCCGCGACGAGCGGCGAGAGGTAGCCGACGGTGTGGCACCAGCTCGTGTCCTGCTCGCCGGTCTGGACCGTGAGCTCGGCGATGGCGGCTCCCGGCGAGCGGTCGCTGACGCTGATGAGCGCCGTGCGGGCGCCGGCCTCGCGCGCGGCCTGCAGCGCGTCATTCGTGGCTCGAGTACCGCCCTCGTGTGAGATCGCGACGACGAGGCCATCGCGCTGCGGGCCAGCGAGGGTCTCGAGCGCCTGCGCGTGGCGCGCGTCGATGTCAGCAACCTCGCGCCACATGGCGGCGATCCCCTCCGCCGCGTGCTCCGACGTCCCACATCCCAAGATGGTGACCGGTGCTTGCGCGGCCATCGCGTCGCGGACCCAGGCGACCAGCATCTCCACCGCGGGATCCGTGGCGAGGCGGCGCGCGAGCCGCTCCGCGAGCGCCGGCTCGGCGGCGATCATCTCCGTCATCGCATACGGCGCGCCGTCGCGCAGCGGCGGCATCGTCGACCCGGCCCACGGATCGGGCGCGCCGGGCAGCGGCGCCTCGGGATCGAACGCCATCAGAACGGCTTGAGGACCATCAGCGCCACGATGACCGCGATCCCGGCCAGCTCGGCGTTGCGCGCCAGGCGCACGGCCGGGTTGGCGAACTCGGCGCGCAGGGTCGGCGTCACGGCACCCTGGGCGCGCGCGTCGGCAAGCGCGGTCTCGAAGCGCCGCCCGCTCGGGAGGAAGACGGTCGGAACGAGGGCCGTGAGGGAGAGGTAGATGACGACCGTGACCAGCATCCAGCCAGTCGTCAGGCCCAGCCACTCGTACCCCTGCGCCCAGGCCGTGGCCATGCCGACGGGGAGGATGGCGAGCGAGGAGCGCACGACCAGGCGCTCGAACGGTCCTGCGAGGTCGGTGAGCTCGGCGACGCGGTCGACCCGGTCCTCGCGCGCCGCGCGGGACAGGACGACGAAGCGGCCGATGAGGCCGGCGACCAGCGTCAGGGCCAGGCCGATGTGGGCGAGCTTGAGCAGGAGTGCGATCCATTCCATCGGTCCACTAGTCCTCCGACGACATCGGTATCCGCACCCCGCGATCGCGCGCGACCTCGATTGCCCGCTCGTAGCCGGCGTCGGCGTGGCGGATCACGCCCATCCCCGGATCGGTGGTCAGCACGCGCTCCAGGCGGGCCGCGGCCGCATCGGTCCCGTCGGCGACGACGACCATGCCGGCGTGCAGGCTGTAGCCGATCCCGACCCCGCCACCGTGGTGGTAGCTGACCCAGGTGGCCCCGGCCGCGGTGTTGACCAGGGCGTTGAGGATCGGCCAGTCGGCGATGGCGTCCGACCCGTCGCGCATGCCCTCCGTCTCGCGGTACGGGGAGGCGACCGACCCGGCGTCGAGGTGGTCGCGGCCGATGACGATCGGCGCCGTCACGTCTCCGGAGGCGACGAGCTCGTTGATGCGCAGCCCGGCCCTGGCCCGATCCCCGTAGCCCAGCCAGCAGATGCGGGCCGGCAACCCCTGGATCGGCACCTTCTCGGCGGCGAGGCGCAGCCAGCGCTGCAGCCCCTCGTCGGCTGGGAACAGCTCCGCCAGGGCACGGTCGATGGCGGCGATGTCGTCGGGCTCCCCCGACAGCGCCGCGACGCGGAAGGGGCCCTTGCCCTCGCTGAACAGCGGCCGAATGAACGCTGGCACGAACCCCGGGATGTCGAAGGCGTTGGCCACGCCGGCTTCGGCGGCGAAGGCGCGGAGGTTGTTGCCGTAGTCGAACGTGACCGATCCGGAGGCCTGGAAGGCGAGCATCGCGCGGACGTGGCCGGCCATCGAGGCCTTGCTCCGGCGCACGTACTCGTCGGGATCGCTGGCCCGCAGTGCCAGCGCATCGGCCAGCGACAGGCCGCCCGGCACGTAGCCGTGCAGGGGATCGTGGGCCGACGTCTGGTCGGTCACCAGCTCCGGGCGCCAGCCGCGGCGCACGAGCTCGGGCAGCACGTCGGCGGCGTTGGCGACCAGCGCCACCGAGCGGCCGGCCCCCTCGGCCCGCCACGCATCGACCATCCGCACCGCCGCGTCGAGGTCGTTGCTCAGCTCGTCGACGTAGCCCGCATCGAGCCGGCGCCGGGCGCGCGCCTCGTCGACCTCCACCACCAACGCCGCACCGCCGTTCATGGTGACGGCCAGTGGTTGCGCGCCGCCCATGCCGCCCAGGCCGGCGGTGATCGTCGCCGTCCCCGCCAGGCTGCCGCCGAACCGCTGGCGGGCGGCCTCGGCGAAGGTCTCGTAGGTGCCCTGGATGATCCCCTGCGTCGCGATGTAGATCCACGAGCCGGCGGTCATCTGCCCGTACATCGTCAGCCCCTTGCGCTCCAGCTCGCGGAACTGCTCCCAGGTCGCCCAGTGCGGCACCAGGTTGGCGTTGGCGATCAGCACGCGGGGCGCATCGGTCGTGGTGCGGAAGACGCCCACCGGTTTGCCGGAGGCGACGAGCAGCGTCTCGTCGTCCTCGAGCCGCTGCAGCTCGGCGACGATGGCGTCGAAGGCCTCCCAGCTGCGTGCTGCGCGCCCGGTCCCGCCGTAGACGATGAGGTGGTCCGGATCCTCGGCCACGTCGGGGTCGAGGTTGTTCATCAGCATCCGCAGCGCCGCCTCCTGCTGCCAGCCGCGGCAGGTCAGCTCGGTGCCGCGGGGGGCGCGGACGGTGCGCGGGCCGCTGGTGGGGGCGACGCTGGTCATGGCCCGATCATACGGCGCGACCTAGTCGTCGCCGAACGGATTGGGTCGCTTCGGCCTTTCTGGCGGCAGGCGGAAGAAGTCGTCCTCGGACGGGCTCTTCGGCAGCGGGAGCGGCCACGTGTCCTCCTCGTCGTCCGGGGGTCGCGCCCGCTCCAGCAGGTCGCCCCAGCCCACGTCAGCCCCGCCGCCCGCCAGCTCCCGACGGTAGACGGGGTACCGATCGTCTCCCGCCGCGCGCTCGAAGGCGGCATCGAGGTAGACGTCCGCCGGTCCCGGCGAGGGCAGCCACGGGTCGGAGGCGGCCTCGGGGTAGCTCTCGACGGCGACGATCCCGCGGCGATCGAGCTCGGCGCACACCGCCTCCAGCAGGGCGGATCCGATGCGCCGTCGCTCGTCCGCGTCGCCCGCCGCCGGCGTGACCTGCAGGCAGGTGATGACCCACGGTGCCGGGCTCTCCGGAAGGGCCGGATATCGGTCGCGGATGACCTGGGCACGCGGGTAGGCGGAGATCGGCCCGAACTGGCACCAGCCGACCGCGGTGCGACCCACGCTGTCGGACCGATACACCAGCATCCCGTATGCGCCGGCGAGGTCGCGCCCGGCCAGCAGGCGGGAGCGCTTGAGGTCGCCCTGCGCCCGCGCGTCGTCGCCAGTGGCCGGATCGGGGGCCTCGCGGCCGCCGTCGAGTCGCTCCCAGTAGTCGCAGGTCTGGCAGCGGGCGCCGGGCTGCGCCGGGTCCGGGACGTCACCCATGGTCGCCTCGTCGACGAGGGCGAAGTCGAGGTCAGCCATGCGCGCGCTGGGTTGCGCCGTTGGCGAGCAGGTCACCGGCATGGATGACCTCGGCCAAGGCCTCGATGTCGGGTGCCGGTGGCCGGTCGGCGGTGGCGTGGCTCACGCGTTGCCGGATGGCGTCGTGCGCGGCCGCGACCCCGTTGCCCGGTCGCAGCGGTGCCTGGAAGTCGAGCCCCTGGGCGGCGCACAGGGCCTCGATGGCCAGCACGCGCTCGGCACGGTCGATCGCCTCGCGGAGCCGCAGGGCGCTGTTCGCGCCCATGCTGACGTGGTCCTCCTGGTTGGCGCTGGTCGGGATGGTGTCGACCGATGACGGATGGCTCAGCCCCTGGAGCTCGTTGACCAGGGCCGCGGCGGTGTAGTGGGCGATCATCAGCCCGCTCTGCACCCCCGGCTCCTCGGCCAGGAACGGCGGGAGCCCGGACAGGTGGCCGTCGACGAGACGCGCGGTGCGGCGCTCCGAGATCGACGCCAGCTCGGTCACCGCCAGCGTCGCGTAGTCGAGGGCCAGGGCCAGGGGCTCGCCATGGAAGTTGCCGCCGGAGATCACTTCGCCGCCGGGGAAGACGAGCGGGTTGTCGGTGGCGGCGTTGATCTCGACGCGCAGCACGCGCTCCAGCTCGGCCAGCGCGTCGCGCGCCGCCCCGTGGACCTGGGGCATGCAGCGAAGGCTGTAGGCGTCCTGGACCCGATGGCCGCTCTCCGCGTGTGAGGCACCGATCTGGCTGCCGTCGAGCAGGGCCCGCAGGTGCGCCGCCGACGCGACCTGGCCGGGATGCGGACGCGCGGCGATGAGCTCGGGCGCGAACGCGGCCGCGGTCCCCAGCATCGCCTCGAGGCTCATGGCGCCGATGACGTCCGCGGTGAGTGCCAGGCGCAGGGCGTCGTGATGGGCGAGCGCTCCGATGCCCGACATCAGTTGCGTGCCGTTGAGGAGGGCCAGCCCCTCCTTGGCGGCCAGCGCAAGCGGGGCCAGGCCGGCACGGGCCAGCGCCTCGCCGCCCGGGCCGGGGCCGGCGCCGTCCACGGTCGCCTCACCCTCGCCGATGAGCACCAGCGCCACGTGGGCCAGCGGCGCCAGGTCGCCCGAGGCCCCCAGGCTGCCACGCGACGGCACGACCGGGTGGATGGCAGCGTTGAGCATGCCGACGAGGAGCTCGACGACCTCGACCCGCACGCCGGACAGGCCGACGGCCAGCGCGTTGGCGCGCAGCAGCAGCATCGCCCGCACCGCCTCGTCGGGGAGCGGCGGCCCGACGCCCGCCGCGTGGGAGCGCACCAGGTTGAGCTGCAGCTCGACTGTCTGCGCTGGCTCGATCCGCACGTCGGCCAGGTCACCGAAGCCGGTCGTGACGCCGTAGACGGTCGCCCCATCCGCCACCAGCCGCTCGATGACGGCGCGCGATGCCCGCATCCGCTCCGCAGCCGCCGGATCCAGCGCCACGCTCCGCCGGCCGCGCGCGACCTCGATGACGCGGTCGATCGTGAGGTCCCGGCCGGTGAGGGGGAGCGATGACATCGGTCCCTATACTACGCACCGTGCGAGGCCTCCCGGATCCCACCAGCCGCCTGCTCGTCAGCGCCGTCGCACGGCACCGGCTGGGCGGCGCGGTCCCGAGTCCGGCGGCCGCGTTCCTGCTGGCCCTCATCGCGCTCCCAAGCCTCTTCTGGCTGGTCACGCTGAAGCGCACCACCACCTACCTGGTCCCCGAGGAGTGGCTCATGGCCAACGTGGTGGACCCGTTCCACCTGTGGGTTGAGCGCACGCTGCCCCCGCTCGACGCGCTGCTGGTCGGCATCAGTGGCCTCGGTTCGGGCTGGTTCGTGGCCCTCGGATTCGCCGCGCTGGGCCTGATGGCCATCGCCAAGGGGCGTCGCGACCTGGCCGTCATCCTGGCCGCCGGGACCCTCGCCTTCCCGATCGAGTGGGCGCTGAAGTTCCTCACCGTCCAGCCGCAGATCGGCTTCGGCCAGCTGCTGAGCGCCATCTTCGACGTCGGCGGCGTCGGGCTCGATGACCTCGCCGACTTCCCGGCCGGGCATGCCCTGCGCGCGACTGCCCTCTACGGCCTGGCGGCATTCTGCGTCGCGCGCCTCAGCCACGACCGGCGCCAGGGCATGACCGCCTATGCCGTGGCGCTGGCCCTCATCGGGGCGATCAGCCTGACCCGCATCTACCTGCTGGCCCACTACCCGCTCGACGTGCTCGGCGGGTGGATGGCCGGCGGTGCGCTGGTGGCGATCATCGTGGCCGTCCACGTCATGCGTGTCGACGAGCGGCTGCGCGCCCGCCACGGCACCGGTGAGCTGGCTGCGCCGGTGCGCCGCGTCGCCGTGGAGCTGGAGGAGCGCGATCACCGTCCCGCCCCGGCCGCGCCGGCGGGCACGACCTCGGCGGCAGCACACGACCTGAGCGGAGATTCCTAGCCGCCTCGTGCTCGACTTCATCGACACCCAGATCATTCCCTTCGTCCTGGCGATGTACGACGCGGTGGGCTACCTCGGCGTCGCCGCGGCGGTGGCCCTCGAGACGATCGTGGCGCCCATCCCGTCGGAGGTGATCCTGCCCATGGCCGGCTGGAAGGTCAGCCAGTCCGCCACGGACCCGGCCATCGTCGAGCCGTTGACCCGGCTGGCGTGGAACATCCCGCTCGCAGTCGCCTTCGCGACCGCGGGCAGCCTGGTGGGCGCGGTGGCCGGCTATGCCATTGGCCTGTGGGGTGGCCGGCCGCTCATCGACCGCTTCGGGCGTTACGTGGGCATCGGTCCCGCCGACCTCGACCGGGCCGACCGCTGGTTCGACCGCTGGGGCGCATGGGCCGTGTTCGTGGGCCGGATGGTGCCGCTGGTGCGCACGTTCGTCAGCTATCCAGCCGGCATCAGCCGCATGCACTTCGGCCGCTTCGTCCTGTTCAGCGCGCTCGGCTCCATCCCGTGGAACGCGGCCCTCATCGTCGCTGGCTTCTACGTGGGCGAGAGCTATCCGCAGATCGAGGCCGCGCTCAAGCCGTTCGAGTACGTGATCTATGCCGTCGTCCTGGCGGGCATCGGGTACCTCGTGTTCCGCTGGCGGCGCGCCAGGCGGGGGTCCGGCGAGCCCCGCAACGACGTGGATCCCAGCACGGCCTAGGTCGCGAGCCAGCGCGACAGCCAGTCGCCGAAGGAGGGAGCCGTTTCGCTGGCACCGGCGTCCCGCAGCCGCGCCTCGTCGGTCGCGAAGGCGGCGATACCGATTCCCCGCACGCCGGCCGCCCGGGCCATGCGCATGTCGGCCGGCGTGTCGCCGGCATACAGGACCGGCTCGGTCACCCGGGCCAGGCGCACGCGGGCCAGCAGCAGCGGGGCCGGATCCGGTCGCGGGGCGGCCGCCTCCCCGGCGGCGACGGCGACCGGCGGCCAGGCAAGGTCCAGGGCGGCCAGCTGGCGCTCGACCTGGGCGCGCGGCGCGCCGGTGACGATGGCGGCGGGCATGCCGGACGCGTGCAACCGCGCGAGCGCCTCCCGGGCCCCGGGCAGGAGGCGCGGCTCGGCCTCGCGGACCAGCGCCCGCCACTCGGCGCTGGCCTGTGCCACCTCGTCGGCAGGGAGGCCGAGGCGGGCATAGAGGACCCGATAGTCCGGATCGTACGCGGCGCGATAGGCCGGCTCGTCGACCTCCAGGTTGCGCTGGCGCAGGACATCGCGGAGCGCGCGGAAGAACGTCCCTGCCGCGTCGTGCAGGGTGTTGTCCCAATCGATCAATAGGGTGCCGAGCGGCACGGCACGCTCCGGTTCAGGCATGGACGAAACGGCCCACTCCTCGTAGAATAGTTGCAGCAAGTTTTTGCGCGCCCCGATGCACGGCCGTGACGGCCCATGACCGAGGGATGAATGGTATGACGCAGACCGCAGCACCGACCGCAACGGCCACGCAGGCCGGCCAGCCAGCTTCCGACGCCCGGATGCGGGTGGGCGTGATGACCGGACCGGGGGCCATCGAGATCCGCGAGGTCCCCGTCCCGCGGCCCGGCGTGAACGAGGTGCTGGTGCGGGTTCGCGCGACCGCCATCTGCACCTGGGAGCAGCGCAGCTACTCCGGCCAGCAATCCAACAAGTTCCCGTTCATCGGCGGTCACGAAATCGCCGGTGAAGTGGTCGAGCTGGGTCCCGGCGTCAGCGACGAGATCACCGTGGGCCAGGCCGTCACCATCGGCTCGGCCGCCTGCGGCCAGTGCCACTGGTGCCGCAGCGGTCGAGACCGGATGTGCCCCCAGCACTACCGGGGCTCCGTGGCCTACGACGACGCCTGGGGGCCGGGCGGCTTCGCGGAGTACAAGGTTCATCCCGCGTCGGGCATCTACCCGATCCCCGGCGATGCGTCGTGGGAGGCGATCTCGCTCGCCGAGCCGCTCTCCTGCGCCCTGCATGCCGTGGCGCAGCTCGACGTGCGCGTCGCCGATGACGCGGTCGTGCTGGGTGCCGGCGTCATGGGCCTCATGAACGTCGTGGCACTGAAGAAGCACGGCGCGCGGGTCATCGTCAGCGAGATCGACCCCGACCGCCTGGCCAAGGCCCGCGAGCTGGGGGCCGACATCACCATCGACGCCACCAGCGAGGATCCGATCGCCCGCGTCCGCGAGCTGACACAGGGTCGCGGTGCCGAGCACGTGATCGTCGCCATCGGCAGCGGGAAGGCGAACGAGCAGGCGATGGCGATGCTCGCCGACCGCGGCCGCCTGGTCCTGTTCGCGTCGGCGCATCCGATGACGCCGCTCGAGATCGATCCCAACGAGATGCACAACCGTGAGACAGGGGTCATCGGCTCCCTCTCGTCCGAGCAGGCCGATTTTCAGGCCGCCGCCCGCCTCATCGGCCTGGGCCAGGTCGATCTGCGCCCGCTCATTCAACGCAGCTTCCCCCTGACCGATCTCGCCGCCGCCCTGGACGCGTCGGTCGAGCCCGGCACCTACCGCATGATCGTCACCCCCTGACGAGCGACACGAAGGAGCACGACAAACCGATGAAGCGACGAATGCGCCGGCTGCTGCCGGCTGACGAGCGCCTGTTCATCGTGGCCATGGACCACACCAGCTTCCTGGACGCGCCGATCCCGGCCCTGGCTGCCTACGGCGACACGTGCGCCACGGCGGTCGCCAACGGCGCCGACGCGTTCCTCGCACCGCTCGGCTCGGCCGGGCTGTACGCCGAGCAGATCGGGACTGCCGCGCTCATCGCCAGCGTGCCGACCGCGCCGCCGTACGGCGACCACGTGGTGGAGCGTGCCCTGGCACTGGGGGCCGATGCGATCAAGACCATGGTGTATCCGTTCAGCGACGACCACAGCGTCAACGAGAACGGCGCCATCGGGGCCGAGGCGGCGCGGTACGGGATTCCGTTCATCGCCGAGACGATCCCCGGCGGCTTCGGCCGCCGCGACCTCCATACGCCCGAGAAGATCGCCGCCGGCGCGCGCGTCGGCGTCGAGCTCGGGGCCGACATGATCAAGACCTTCTACACCGGCGACCCCGAGTCGATGCGCACCGTGATCGAGAACGCCGGCGTGCCCGTCGTCGTCCTGGGCGGACCCAAGATGGACTCGGCCCGGGACGTGCTGCAAGTCGTGTACGACGCGGTGATCGTGGCCGGCGCCGCCGGCGTCGCGTTCGGCACCAACATCTGGACGCATCCCCGCCCGGGCGACATGACCGCGGCCATCGCCGCCGTCATCCATGGCGGGGCATCGGTCGACGAGGCACTCGCGAAGGTCGAACAGCCCGCCGCCGTCTGAATCGAGGAGCACACCCATGGCCGCCACCGCCCCCACCCGCACCGACCCCTACGCGGACGATCCGCGCTGGAGCCTCGTCAGCACGACGCCCTACCCGCTCCTCATCGACGGTGAGCTGCGCCAGGCGTCCGACGGGGCCACCTTCGACGCCGTCTCACCGCGTGACGAGCGGGTGCTTGCGCAGGTCGCGCAGGCAGGTCCGGGTGACGTGGCCGCCGCCGTCGCGGCGGCGCGCCGCGCCGTCGACGAGGGTCCATGGGGGCGCAGCACCGGGCGCGAGCGGGCCAGGGCCCTGACCGCCATCGCCGACGCGCTGGAGGCGCACGCCGACGAGCTCGCATTCCTGGAGGCGGTCGACTCCGGGAAGCCGATCAGCAGCGTCCACTACTCCGACATCAGCATCAGCCTCGACGCGCTGGGCTACTTCGCGGGTCGGGCGCAGGCGGTCACCGGTCGGGCGGCGAGCATGCCGGACGCATCGGTCCTGCACCACGAGCTGTTGGAGCCGATGGGCGTGGTCGCCGAGATCCTGCCCTGGAACGGCCCGCTGTGGACAGGCGTGCAGCGGATGGCCGCCATCCTGGCCGCCGGCAACGCGGCGATCATGAAGCCGGCCCAGATGGCGTCGCTGTCGTTCGCCCGCCTGGCGCAGCTGATGGCCGAGCTGGACCTGCCGCCGGGTGCGGTCAACGTCCTCAGCGGGCCCGGCGGCGTCGTCGGCGAGGCGCTGGTGACCGATCCCGGGGTGGACCTCGTCAGCTTCACGGGCGGCATCGAGGCCGGCTCGCGGATCCTCGAGCTGGCCGCGCCGACGGCCAAGCGGATCAGCCTCGAGATGGGCGGCAAGAACCCGAACATCGTGTGCGACGACGCCGACCTCGAGCGCGCGGTCTGGTGGAGCCGGCTGGGCGCGTTCGGCAACACCGGTCAGATCTGCGTGTGCGGGTCGCGGATCCTGGTCCAGCGCGGCATCTATGACGAGTTCGTGGAACGCCTCGGCGCGGCCGCCGGCGAGATGCGGGTCGGCGATCCGCTCGATCCGGAAACCGAGCTGGGGCCGGTCGTCAGCACCGGCCACGCCGGCAAGGTGTGGAGCTACATCGATATCGGGAGGACGGAGGGGCGGCTGGTTACCGGCGGCGTCCCGTACGACGAGGGACATCGGTCCCTGAAGACCTACATCCCGCCGACCGTCTTCGCCGACACCGATCCGACCTGCCGGATCATGCGCGAGGAGATCTTCGGCCCGGTCGTCGCCCTCCAGGCGTTCGACACCCTCGACGACGCGCTGGCCATCGCCAACGACACGACCTACGGGCTGGCTTCGGGGCTGTTCACCTCCGACCTCGACCGCGCGGCGTACCTGTCGCAGGGTCTCAAGGCCGGCCAGGTGTACGTCAACCAGTGGTTCAGCCCCGGCGTCCTCGAGGCGCCGTCGCACGGCTACCGGCAGTCCGGCTACGGCGGCGTGGGGATGGAGAAGTACCAGCAGTCGAAGAACGTCTTCACCCGCGTCAACCCGCCTGCCTAGCAATCGGACCGATGCGGACGCACGTCGAGTTCTTCGTGCGCGACATGGCCCGGTCCGTCGCGTTCTACCGCGCGCTGGGGTTCGAGGTGGTGCGCGAGTGGCAGGACTGGGCCCTCCTCGACCGCGAGGGCGCCCGGCTGGCACTCCAGGCCGACGGCTACGCCCGGTCGCATCCCCACTACTTCACGCCCCATCTCGACGGCCCGCGCGGGGTGGGCGTGGAGGTGCCGGTCGAGGTGAGCGACCTCGACGCCACGTTCGCCGCCGCCTCGGCGATCGACGGGGCGGTCGTCAAGGGCATCACCGAGCGTAGCTGGGGCGCGCGCGACTTCCGGGTCGCCGATCCCGACGGGTACTTCGTGCGCTTCACGACCCCGCTGAAGGGGGAGTAGCCGGTTCACGTCGGCGCAGGTTGGCGATCAGGATCCCGGCCGCCACCGCGGTCACGCCCACGATCATCGGCCAGGACCCGGTCTCGTTGAAGATGAAGACCGCGGCCAGGAAGCTGAAGACGACGACGCCGCTCTGGATGCTGCTCGCCGCCGCG
>JAICQM010000128.1 GCA_025937875.1 Chloroflexota bacterium | reverse complement strand
CCGCATGTGCGGCGAGTGGAACGGCCCGGAGACGCGCAGCGGCATGACCCGCTTCGCGCCGGCGGCGGCGAGGGCTTCGCCGGCGGCGGCGAGCGCGCGGCGCAGCCCGGAGATGACGACCTGGCCCGGGGCGTTGTCGTTGGCGACCACGAGGTCGCTGCCATCGGGCCCGGCGAACGGCTCTATCGCCGCCGCCACGGCTCCGCGGTCGAGGCCGATCACGGCGCTCATGCCGCCGTCGATGTCCTGAGAGGCCATGAGCTCACCGCGCAACGCCACGAGGCGGACGGCATCCTCCAGGGAGAGGACTTCGGCCATCACCAGCGCCGCGTACTCGCCCACCGAGTGACCGGCCACGAACGCCGGGGCGAGGTCGTCCCCGTCGGCCGCGAGGGCCTCGGAGAGCGCGTGGGCGGTGGCAACGGACATCGTCACCAGCGCCGGCTGCGTGTAGCGCGTGTCGTTGAGGCGTGCCTCCGGCCCCTCGAATGCGAGCTGCGAGACGCTCCAGCCCAGCGCCGCATCGGCGCGGTCGAAGACGGAGCGCGCGCTCGGCGATGCGTCGACCAGGGCGCGGCCCATGCCCACCGCCTGCGAGCCCTGGGGCGAGAACAGCAGCGCAAGGCTCACGGGACGCGCTCCTCCATCTCGACCAGCGGCTGGCCGTACTCGACCGCCTCACCGCTCTCGGCGGGCAGGCCGCGGACCGTGCCGCCACGCGGGGCGCGCACGTCGTGGCGGACGCCCAGCATCTCGACCCAGCCCAGCGGGTCGCCCTTGTTGACCTCCTGGCCCGGACCCAGCCCGTCGGCATAGACGAAGAAGCCAACCGCCGGTGAGGGGACCGGGTGGCGGCGGGGTCCGCCGGCCGCCGGCTCGCCGGAGCCCGGACCCAGCGGCTGCTGCCCGGCGCCCGATGCCGCGACCACCTGCCCGCCCTGGACGGTCGCCGGCTGCGCGGGCGGTATCGCGCTGCCACTCACCACGCGCACCCGAACCTCGTCGTGGCGCACCTCGATCTCGCCCAGGCCGCTTTCCGCGAGGCGGGCGGTGAGCGCCGGAATCAGCTCGCGTGCGGCGCGCTCGATCCGCTCCAGGTCGTCGGTCTCGCTCATGCGCCTCCCTCGGCCTCACCGTCATCGTCCCCGGCTCCCCGCCACACGTCGCTCCAGCGGCGGCGGCCGATTCCCGGCAGGTGCAGGATGCGTCCGATCCGGTCGCGCAGGTTCTGCTCCGTGCGGTGCCGCGCGGCATCGACCGCGGTCTCGCGGTAGGCGCCGATCGAGCGGATCCGAGCATACCGGGTGACCAGCAGCTCGCCCGGCTCCTCGCGTGCCGCGCGGGCGAGCGCGGCCACCACGGCCCGCTTGAGGGCACGAGCGGTGGCGTCGTGATCGGTATGGGCGCCCTCGCCCGGCTCGTCCACGATCTCGTCGACGATGCCCAGCGTCACCTGGTCGGCGGCGGTCATGCGCATCGCGGCCGCCGCGACCTTCGCCTCGTCCGGGCTGCGCCACAGGATGGCCGCACAGCCCTCGGGGCTGATGACCGAGTACACCGCGTTCTCGAGGGCGATCACCACGTCGCCGACACCGATCGCCAGCGCGCCGCCGGAGCCGCCCTCCCCGATGATGCAGACCACGATCGGCACTCGCAGCCCGGTCATGAGCTTGATGCTCGACGCAATCGCCTCGGCCTGGCCACGCTCCTCGGCCGCGGGGCCGGGGTAGGCACCGGCGGTGTCGAGGAACGTCACGATCGGCATGCCGAGCTTGTCGGCGAGGCGCATGAGGCGCTGTGCCTTTCGGAAGCCCTCCGGATGCGCCGATCCGAAGTTGCGGGCGATGTTGGAATCGGTGTCGTTGCCCTTCTGATGGCCGATGACCATTACCGGCCGGCCGTCGAGCAGCGCCGGACCGCCCACCAGCGCCGGGTCATCGCGGAAGAGGCGATCGCCGGCGAGCTCGGTGAACTCGGAGAACATGCGCGTCACGAGGTCCAGGGTCCGCGGGCGCTGCGGGTGGCGCGCCAGCTGGACGCGGCTCCAGGCCGCTGCGGCCTCGGCATCGGTCGGCGGCGCCATCGCGACCCGCTCCGCGACCGAACCCAGCGTCTCGTCGAGTGTCATCATCGGTCCGTCCGCACCCGCGCCGGCGGCACCGGTCGGTCGCCATTGGTCGCCTCGCGGTCGTCGATCCCGATCCCCTCGCTGACCGCGCCGCCGAGTCGTTCGGCGAGCCCGGAAATCACCCCGATCGGTCCGCGCGTGCGATCGGCCTCATCCGCCGTCATCCCGGCGCGGCTCACCGGCAGCACCCGCAACAGGCGCGCCAGCGTCGCGCGCAGCTCGCCGCGCGACACGACGAGATCGACGAAGCCGTGATCGCGGAGGAACTCGGCGGTCTGGAAGCCCTCTGGCAGCTCCTCTCCGACCGTGCCGGAGGCGACGCGAGCGCCGGCGAAGCCGATCAATGCCCGCGGCTCGGCCACGATCACGTCGCCCAGGCTCGCGAAGCTGGCCAGCACGCCGCCGGTCGTCGGATCGGTCAGCACGCTGATGAACGGGACGCCCGCGATGTCGAGGCGCTCCAGCGGCGCGGTCGTCTTGGCCAGCTGCAGCAGCGAGAGCGTCCCCTCCTGCATGCGCGCCCCGCCTGAGGCACTGACGACGATGGCCGGCACGCGCTCGACGAGCGCGCCCTCCAGGCAGCGGGCGACCTTCTCGCCCACCACGCTCCCCATGGAGCCGCCCATGAAGCGGAAGTCGAACAGGCCGATGGCGACGCGATGCCCGTCGATCCGCCCGTACCCCCATACGGCGGCCTCGACCAGCCCGGTCTTGACGCGCGCCGCCTCGAGGCGATCGACGTAGGCCCTGTCGTCGTGGAAGCCGAGTGGGTCGACCGATTCCAGCCCCGCGTCGCGCTCCTCGAACGAGTCGCGATCGAGAAGCAGGTCGATGCGCTCGCCGACGGACATGCGGAAGTGATGCCCGCAGGTGGGGCACACGCGCTGGCTGCGCTCGAGCTGGCGGTTGAACACCTGCTGCTCGCAGCTGGGGCACTTCGTCCAGGCGTCGGACGGGCCCGACCGACGGCGGCTGAAGGGAAACTTGATGGGCAATCCTCCTCCTACCGATGCGCCGGCCGCGCGTGGCGGCGGCTGGTGCGCCAGACCGCATACGCGGTGACCCCCACCCCCACCGCGGCCGATGAGACGGCACCCGCCGCGATCAGCCGTCCCCGCGTCGTGTTCACCGCCCGCAGCGTGCGCTCGGCCAGGCGGTCTCCGTGGATCCGTCCGGCCAGGGCGGCCTGGAAGCGGCTCCCCGGCGGCACCGGCAGCAGTGTGCTGCGCAGCGCCTCGGCCGCGCTCAGCGCAGGGCGCAGCGATGCGTCGAGGGTGACGTGCTCACCGGCGAGCAGGGCATCGACCGCCTGGTCGAGGCGGTCGGCAGGGGTGCGTTGGGTTGGCATGCGTTGAGGCGGGGCGGCCGCTGCGGAACGTTCATCCTATCCAAACACCGCGGTCGGTGGATCGTTACCCCCCGGCGCGCCTCACGCGTCGAGGCGTGCGGCCAGGTCACGGAGCGCGCGGTGCAGGAGGACCCGCACCGCGCCGGGCGAGCGATCGAGGACCTCGCCGATCTCGGCGGCCGAGAGGCCGTCGACGAAGCGCAGCAGGACCACCTGGCGCCGGTCCAGCGGCAGCTCGCCCACGGCACGCAGGACCCGGCGTCCCTCCTCGGCGCGGGCGACCAGCGTGGCCGGGTCGGCGTTCGGCGCGGCCCGATCCCAGCCCTCGGGGAGAGGCTGCGTGGCCTTGCGCCGTCGCGAGCGCATGGCGTTGCTGACCGTGTTGTGGGCGATCCGGAACAACCAGGCCCTGAAGCCGGCGCCGGTGTGGGAATAGGCGTCGATCCCCTTCAGCGCAGCGAGGAACGTGCGTTCGGTGGCGTCCTCGGCGTCGTGGTGATCGCCGAGGGCGTAGAACGCGTAGGCGTAGACACGGTCCAGGTAGCGTCGGTACAGCACCTCGAACGCGCGCCGGTCGCGCTGCGCCGCGCGGACCGCCGCCGCATCCGGATCGTCCCGCGGCTCGCGCGGCATTGCTGCGGGCGCCTGCGTCATGCGGCCACCACCCGCACCACCTCGGCGTGGGAGAGCGCGACGCGGCCGTCGGCGGTGTCGAGCAGCAGCGATCCGTCGTCCGCGATCCCGGCACCGGTGCCGAGCAGCGTGCCATCGCCGGTGTCGACGGCCAGGTTCCGTCCATCCAGCCACGAGGCGCCGCGCAACCGCTCGACCGGGGTGCGGCCGGCCTCGAGCGCCGCGAGCCCGTCATCAAGCGCGGCCAGGAGCCGGCCGAGCAGCTCGACGCGCTCCACGGGGCTGCCGCTGACGTCGGCCAGCGACGTGGCGGTGTCGCGGATCTCGTGCGGCATCTCCGCGCGCGCCCAGTTGGCGTTGATGCCGACCCCGATCACCGCGTGGCCGATCGCGTCGCCGACGATCGCCGTCTCGAGCAGCAGGCCCGCGACCTTCAGCCCATCGGGCGCCACCAGGTCGTTCGGCCAGCGCACGCGCAGGTCGGCCCATGGCGCGCAGGCATCGCGCACCGCCAGCGCCGCCGCGCCGCCCAGCCAGCCGGCGTCACGGGCCGCCAGCCGGGGCCGGAGAGCGACCGAGCACATGAGGTTCACGCCGGCCGGCGACACCCACGTCCGGCCGCGCCGGCCGCGACCGGCGGTCTGGAGGTCGGTGACGACGGCGATGCCGGCGCCATCGGTCTCGAGCAGCTCGCGCGCGCGATCGTTGGTGGACCCGATCTCGGGATGGAACTCGACCGCGTGGCCGATTCGGCGTCGCGGATCGGCCGCGGCGGTCCAGGTGGCAGGGCTGACATCGGTCTGGGGCATGAGGATCGGCCGATTCTACGCCGCCGCCCACGCCGGGACCGCCCGCGAGGCTGCGGTACACTCGCCGCTCGTATGACGCAGCGCACCGCAGCAGCCCCCACCGCCAGCGCCCCGCCGACCAGGGAGCGCGTCTTCTCCGGCATCCAGCCCTCGGGCGCGAGCCACCTGGGGAACTACCTCGGCGCACAGCAGAACTACGTGGCGCTCCAGGACCGCTACGAGACGATCTACGCGATCGTCGACCTCCACGCGCTGACCACCGTGCACGACGGGGCGCAGCTCGCCGACCTGAGCCGCGAGATGGTGCTGGACCTGCTGGCGGTGGGGATCGATCCCGAGCGCAGCGCCCTCATCCGCCAGTCCGACTTCCCGGAACATGCCGAGCTGGCCTGGATCTTCAATACCGTGACGCCGGTGGCCTGGGCGGAGCGCACACCGACGTACAAGGAGAAGCGCCTGCAGGGCGTCGACAACAGCCTGGGCCTGCTCGACTACCCGATCCTCCAGGCGGCCGACATCGTCATCTATAAGGCATCCCGCGTACCCGTCGGCAAGGACCAGGCCGCGCACCTGGAGCTGTCGCGCGAGATCGTGCGGGCGTTCAACCGCCGCTATGGACCGATCTTTCCCGAGCCGGAGCCGGTCTTCACCGATGCGCCGACGGTGCTGGGGATCGACGGCCAGGCCAAGATGAGCAAGAGCGCCGGCAACACGATCCCGATCTTCGCCGAGCCCGACGAGGTCCGGCGCCTGGTGATGAGCATGGTCACCGACCCGCTGCGCATCAAGCGCACCGACCCCGGCCGGCCCGAGGTCTGCAACGTGTGCGGGAACCTGCACCGCTTCTTCGGCGGCGACTACCTCCAGATCCAGGACGGAGAGCGCACCGCGCGCACCGGCTGCGTCGAGACCAAGCAGCTGCTGGCGGAGCGGATCATCGCCTTCTTCGAGCCGATGCGGGCCAGGCGCGCCGAGCTGGCCGCCCAGCCCGGCCTCGT